>DASULD010000196.1:0-7470 GCA_036278355.1 Sphingobium sp. | reverse complement strand
CAGATCGAACGGCTGCGGCGGCTGGCGGCGGACGCTCAGCTTGATCCGGTTTTCGCGGAAAAATTCCTGCGCTTCATCATCGACGAGGTCATCCGTCATCACCGGCAGATGAACGGATCGTGATTTTATATTACCGGTTATCGGCCAAGCAGCGACGTGAGGCCTGATGCCCGATCGTCGGCTGGATTCCCCTTCTCGTCGGCGTTCGCTGCGCCCTCTTTGTCTTCCCGGTCGCGAACCGCCTGGCTGAGAGCGTCGCTGCTGGCATTGAGCAAGGGGTAGCTGCGCGCTTCTGTCATCCACAGGGGGCGAGCGGTTTCGGCGCTGAAGATAAAATCATAGACCAACGTGAAGGCGAGGAATGCAAGAGTCGCCACGAGCAGTCCTTTGAGCGCGCCGAAACCCACGCCGAGAACGCGATCGACCGGACCCAGAAGGGATGTCCGTACCCGTTCGCCCGCCCACTTCGCCAGCAGCTTGCCGACGATGAAGGTCAGCACGAACAATCCCGCGAACGCCAGTACGGATGCCGCCCCGCCCGCACCGATCGAGACGCCAACCAGGTCCGTCACCGGAGCGAGGAACAATCGGACTGCGACAATCGCAACGAACCAAGCGAGCAGAGAAAGCACTTCCTGCACAAAGCCGCGCATGAAGCCCGCCACGGCCATTCCCCCCATCAGCAGCAGCATGGCCATATCGAGCGCGGTCATGTCGCTCCGCTAACCGCGACCGAGAACCCGGTCAACATATTGCGACAATGTGCGGTAAGACCTTGGATCAAGGCCCCCGCCTTCGCCCGTGACGCCGGACGGCACACCCGCCTGCACGAATCCGAGCTTGGAGGCCTCCCGCAGGCGGAGCGCCGCATGGGCAACCGGCCGGATTTCACCTGACAGAGCGACCTCGCCAAAAAATACAGCATCGCTCGCCACTGGCCGTTCGGCAAGGGCGGAAATAAGGGCTGCAGCGACGGCAAGGTCCCCCGCCGGGTCCGATATGCGATAACCACCCGCGACATTGAGATAGACCTCGCAATTTGCGAAACTGAGTCCGCAACGCGCCTCGAGCACCGCGAGGATCATCGCGAGCCGTCCGCTGTCCCAACCCACAACCGCACGCCGCGGCGTTGCCCCGCTCGGCAGACGGACTGTCAGCGCCTGAATTTCAACCAGCACCGGCCGCGTCCCTTCCAGAGCGGGAAACACCGTCGCGCCCGTCACACTCTCGTCCCGATGCGTCAGGAACAGCGCGGACGGGTTCGCGATTTCCTTCAGCCCTTCTTCCGCCATCGCGAACACGCCAATCTCTTCGGTGCCGCCGAAGCGATTCTTGATCGCGCGCAGGATACGATACTGGTGACTGCGCTCGCCTTCAAAGGACAGTACGGTATCGACCATGTGTTCGAGCACGCGCGGGCCGGCGATGCTGCCGTCCTTGGTGACATGGCCGACCAGCACCAGTGCCGAGCCCTGTTCCTTTGCAAAGCGGATGAGCTCCTGCGCGGACGCCCGCACCTGACTGACGGTGCCCGGCGCGCTTTCGATCAGGTCGCTGTGCATGGTCTGGATCGAATCGATCACCAGCAGCGCGGGTGCGGCTCCCCGGCCAAGCGTCGTCAGAATGTCGCGTACAGAAGTGGCGCTTGCAAGGCCGACCGGGGCGTCGCCGAGCCCGAGGCGCCGGGCGCGCAACCTTACCTGGTCCGCCGCTTCCTCGCCGCTTACATAGACTACGGGCAAGCCCCGGCGCGCCATCGCAGCAGCCGCCTGAAGCAGCAAGGTCGATTTGCCAATGCCCGGGTCGCCCCCGATCAGTGTCGCACTTCCAGCGACAAATCCGCCACCCAGAGCGCGGTCGAACTCGGCGATTCCCGTCGTCTCCCGCCCCGGCAGCGTCACGTCGCTGTCGAGCGGACTCAGCATGAGCGCTCGTCCGCCGCTTTGCAGGTCATGGCGCGCGGCGAAAATGGTTTCCCCCGCCTCCTCCGCGAGCGTATTCCAGCCGCCGCAATCGTCGCACTGTCCCTGCCAGCGGGGCGAAGCGCCGCCGCACTGCTGACAAACGAACTTCTTCTTCGGTTTGGCCATGGCTCTTTTTATCCAGAACATATACGGAACATCAAGCGGAATCCGATCGAACGCCGTCTAGCGCTGGAATCGCGCTTCAAGCTGCGGCATTGAAGATGGATGATTCCGCCGACCATCCGCGTGGCCAGTTACAATATCCGCAAGGCCATCGGTACAGACCGCCGTCGCAGTCCCGAGCGCATCCTCGCCGTTCTCGCTGAGGTAGAGGCCGACATCGTCGTGCTGCAAGAGGCCGATCGCCGCTTCGGCCCGCGAAGCTCGGCGATCCCGCATATGCTCCTGGAACAGCAGAGCGACTATATGCCCGCTCCGCTCAACGTGCATATGGACAGCATCGGCTGGCACGGAAACGCCATCCTCGTGCGCAGGTCGGCTGAAATCCGTACGTCTGACATCATCCACCTGCCCTATCTCGAACCACGCGGCGCTGTCGTGGCTGAGGTGGCGTTTCGGGGGATCCTGCTGCGCGTCTACGGCATGCATCTGGACCTTTCCGGCCTGTGGCGCAGGCACCAAGCCTCTGCCATCATCCACGCGCACGAGCAAAGGCGTCCGATGCCGACGCTCCTTGCCGGTGATCTGAACGAATGGAGCTCTACGCGGGGATGTCTCGCGGACTTCGCCCGCCACTTTCACTTCGCGCCATGCGGCCGGAGTTTTCATGCGCAGCGGCCGATCGCACGGCTCGACCGCATCATGTTCAGCCCTGACGTTGAGCTGATCAGCAGCGGCGTTCACGACAGCGCGAGCGCACGCCGCGCATCCGATCACCTGCCGATCTGGGCAGATCTGAAGGTAACCCCGGCGGTCAGTCCCCCGTAAGGATACGGTCCACCAACTGCTTCACCGTCGGGACGAAGCCATTGGAGTAAAAAGGATCCTGTTTGAAGCGATAGGCGCTGTGACCGGCAAACATCAGATTATGCTCCGGATTCCCGTCGTGGGCGATGTCCTGCAACGTCTTCTGGATACAAAAGCTGCGCGGATCGGCTAGCCGCCCGGTAGAATTGGTCTCACTATCCATCCAGCTCGAAAAGGCACACTGCGACAGGCAACCCATGCAGTCGGTCTGATCCTTCCGGATCTCTGCCTTCTCCTGACCGGTTACAAAAATCAATGTATTGTCAGGTGTCTTCAAGGCGTTGTCGAAGCCAAGGCCGGCCCACTCCCGAGCGCGCAGCAGATCACCGCGCGTGACCCAGAAGTTCTTCCCCTTGACCCCGACATCGAGCTGATGGGTGTGGTCCCCGGCCTGTTCCATGCTGAATGCGATCTGCCGATCCGACCTTGCCTCCAGGCCGCGGAGGAAGGTGTTGCGCACGGCCGAGGAGTAGAACCCGGTGGGAGAGAAGCGGTGCAGCAGGATATCCCCCGCTTCCAAGTCCAGCAGCTTGTCCTTCCAAACCTGCGGAATGGGGCTTTCCTGGGTCAGCAGCGGCCGCGTGCCGAATTGAAAGGCTATCGTTCCGAGCTCGGGATTGTCGATCCAGTCGTTCCACTCACGCAGATACCAGACGCCGCCCGCCATCACGATGGGTACGTCGTCGGATATTCCACCTTCCCGCATGGTGTCTCGCAGCGCCTTTACCCGAGGATAGGGATCCTCCGGTTTCAGGGGATCCTCGGCGTTGGAAAGGCCGTTATGACCACCGGCCAGCCACGGATCCTCGTAGACCACTGCGGCGAGCCAGTCCGCGGCCTTGGAATAGGCCCGCTTCCATAGGGCGCGGAATGCGCGCCCCGAACTTACGATCGGCAGATAGTGGACGTTGTAATGGGCGGCGATCTCGCTGAGCTTGTACGGCATGCCAGCGCCACATGTTACGCCCGCCACCATGCCCCTGGTACGTTCGAGAACGCCATGCAACACCCGCTGCGCCCCCCCCATTTCCCAGAGCACGTTGATGTTGATCGCGCCGCGACCTCCGGCGATTTCAAAGGCGCGTTTCACCTGTTCGACAGCACCGTCGATAGCGTAGGCGACAAGCTCTTCGTGCCGCTCGCGGCGAGTCCGTCCCGAATAGATCTGCGGAACGGCAAGGCCCATCGCGTCATAGCTGTCGGCGTTGACGGCAGAGACCGTGCCGACGCCTCCGGCGGCGGCCCAGGCTCCCGAGCTGCGGTGGTTGGTCGCCGATACGCCCTTGCCACCCTCGATCACCGGCCAAACTTCCCGGCCACCGTATAGGATGGGTTTCAGACCCTTGAACACAATTTCCGCTCCATTAAACGCCCCGTCCCGCGACACGGCGCCGCCTATAGCAAGTTTTGGGGGGTACGCATGGAAAAAGTGAGAGCGCCGTCTCCTGCTCGAATGTCCGGCCCGCCAAGCACGCCGGGACGACCCATCGCCTCTTCATAAACGTCGGCGTAACACGCCGCCATCTCCTCCTCACGATAGCGTGCGTGCGCCTTGCGACGGTTCGCCTCTCCAATCTCCCGGCGCAACGCCGCATCGCTTATCAGCCGCGCCAACGCAGCCGTCAGTGCCGTCTCATCGCGCGGCACGATGAACGGCGCATTCTCAACCGCTACCATATCCGCGACGTCCCCCACATCCGTGGCCGCGACCGGAAGCCCGGCCGACATCGCCTGGACCAGTGCGATCGGAAACTGCTCACTGTCCGACGACAGCGCGAATATATCAAACAAGCCAATATATTTCCAAGGGTCCGTGAGGAAACCCGGAAGGACGAGGCCTTCGAAGCCCACGGCCCGGGCCTGCGCCACGATGGCCTCGCGTTCGGGGCCATCGCCTGCGATGACGAGCCGCACCCGATCGCCCATGGGCGCTACGGCCCGCACCAGGCGCGGCAGGTTCTTCACCGCCCGCAGTCCAGCAAGCGTACCTACGGTTACAGTGCCGGGCTCTGGCCGGAACCCGGGTATCGCGGTTCGGGACGGAGCGGTCGCATAAGCATCGACATCGATACCGTTGACTATCTGACGGACCTGCGATGACTGGCGCCCCCAACATAGCATCGCGATGGATGCGAGCGTCGCCGACGGGACGACCAACGCAGCGGCGCTGCCCAGAGCGACACGGCGGAACAGGTTGCGTTGTGGTTTCAGGCGGTCGGCTTCATCCTGGTTAAAGCCATCCTCGTGATGGACGAGAGGCGGCAGGCGCATAAACGGCGAGGCTATGCGGTGCGCCATCACCGCATCCATCGCGCCCCAGTTGTAGGTCAGCACCAGGTCGAACCCTCGCATGTACCGCGCCCATCGCCGGTAGCGGGAAACCCCTGCCCTGCCCCGCAACGCAGGTACATCCACGGGAAAGTCACAGGATACACTTGCATCGATCGCAGCGCGGGCGCCGAGCGCATCAGGATCGCCGCTGATCACAACGTGGCGCGCCCGATCTCCCCAAAGGTTCATGAGGCGGACGGCCCGCGCCTCCTTTCCACCAAGATCGAATGCGCTGTGAAGATGCAGGATACGCGGCGGCCGATCAGCCACGCGCCAGCACCCGTTCGAGCAGCCGGTCAATGGCCGCCATGGCGTCCGGTTCGTCGAGCGTTGGTGCGTGGCCGACCCGCGGCACGGTCACCAACTCCGCCTGCGCGCCGATTTCGCGCTTCATTCGCTCGGCCGTCGCCGCGCTCAAAAGGTCCGACAGTTCACCGCGCACAATCAGTGTCGGCATATTCCGGAACGCGGGCAGTACGGACCACATGTCGAAGCCTGCCTCGTTTCCTGGCACTTTCAGCGGCTCGGCGATGCGCATGTCATAATCGAGGACGATGCGCCCGCTGGCGTTCAGGCGATAGAGGCGCTTTGCCATCGCCAGCCAATCCTCCAGCCCATAATCGGGGTAGATCGCGGCCTGCATCTCACCCAGTGCCCGAGCCGCATGAACCCATGTCGGGAAGCCGCCGCCCGTGCCGACATAGGCGCGAATCCGGCTGAGACCCGCTTCCTCGAGGCGCGGGCCGATATCGTTGATGAGGGCACCGGCGAGCCTGTCGACATGGGTCGGCGCCATGAGCATCGTCAATATGCCGCCCAATGATGTGCCGATGACGACGACGCGGGGCCTGCCCAAATCGGTGAGCAGCCTTTCGACATCCTGCAGATACGCAAGCGGTACATAGGTCATCGGATCCTTGGCATAGGCACTGTCGGCACGCCCGCGCATTTCCGGGCAGATGACCTGCCATTTACCGGCATAGCGATTTGCCAGATTCTCGAAATCTCGCGCGTTGCGGGTAAGTCCCGGAAGGCAGATAAGGGGCGGCCGGTCTTCATATCCCGCGTCCGCCGGATAGTCCCGATAATGGAGGCGCAGCCCGTCATTTGACCACCAGAATCTGTCGGCAAAGCCGGTCATGCTTGAACCCTCCCACTCGACTGCCCCATATTGCCGCATGATCATTACCCCGCAAGCCGCGAAATTCAGACCCGCGACCGATATTCTTGACCTGCCCGGGATCGGCGACGCCGTGGAGCCCGCATCCTTTCCGCGCCATGTCCTGCGTTACCGCAATGACCGCTGGGCCCCTTCGATCGGCCTTGATGAGTTGACCGACGTCCAGTGGATCGAGCATTTCGGCGCATTCCGGCCGCTTGAGGGTACGCTGCAACAGCCCCTCGCCCTGCGCTATCACGGTCACCAGTTCCGTGTTTACAATCCTGACATCGGCGACGGACGCGGTTTCCTGTTCGCCCAGATGCGGGATCATCTTGACCGCCTGATGGACCTGGGCACCAAAGGTTCAGGGCAGACGCCCTATAGCCGCTTCGGAGACGGGCGCCTGACGCTGAAGGGCGGCCTGCGGGAAATCCTTGCGACCGAAATGCTGGAGGCGCTCGGCGTCAATACATCGAAAACGCTGTCGCTCATCGAAACAGGTGAAGCGCTTCAGCGAAACGACGAGCCTTCCCCCACTCGTTCGGCGGTCCTCGTCCGCCTGTCCCATTCGCACATCCGAATCGGCATGTTTCAGCGGGCGGCGGCCCTCGGCGACGAGGAGCTCCTGAAAGCGCTCACCGGTTATGCGATCTCTCGCCTCTTCGGTGCGGAAGCGGGCAATGATCCGGGGGCGCAACTGATGAACCTTGTCGTCGAACGCACCGCCGACCTTGCCGCGAGCTACATGGTCGCCGGCTTCGTCCACGGCGTGCTTAACAGCGACAACATCAACGTGACGGGTGAGAGCTTCGATTACGGCCCCTGGCGGTTCACGCCGCAATGGGACCCGCATTTCACTGCCGCCTATTTCGATCATCAGGGCCTCTACGCATTCGGCCGTCAGGCAGAGGCGATCCACTGGGACGCAGCCCAGCTTGCGATTTCATTGAGGACGATAACGGAGACGGACGCGCTCGTCGCGGCGCTCGAACGATTTCCCGATCTTTACTCGCAGGCGCTTCGCCG
>DASULD010000195.1:0-27648 GCA_036278355.1 Sphingobium sp. | reverse complement strand
CGATCCGCGCACCCTCGACGTCGTCACCAAGTGGATCGTGGCGACGCGCGCGGCGGTGCTGCCGATGACGCTGTTCGCCGGGCTCGTCGCGGGGCTGCTGGCGGTGCGGGCGGACGGCTTCTCCTGGCCGCTGTACGGCCTGGCGCTGCTGGGCATCGTGCTCGCCCACACCTGCAACAACATCATGAACGACCTGTCCGACACCGACGCCGGGCTCGACACCGACGGCTACGCCCGGGCGCTGTACGCCCCGCACCCGATCCACACCGGCAGAAGCTGTCGCGCCGCCGAAACCCTCGCCCGCACCGGAACCTGCGCCCCTTCCAATGCCTCAGCCGCGGACCGTCAGCAAGCCGGAGCCCCGCCCCGCCGCCCGCTCCAATCCTGCGCCAGCAAAAGCCAAGCCGGATACGAAGGAGCAGAGCAAGCCCGCCAAGCCGCAGCAATCGGAGAAATCGCGAGGGATGCTGAAACTTGACACCAGTCAATGGGCCAGGTCCGACAGCCGTGCCGACGCAAACTCGAAAGCCACCGACGGCACACTGGCCAGCAGCCTCAGTTCTGCCCAGAAAAGTGCGCTTGACGCCGAAATCCGTCGTCAGATCAAGCCATACTGGAAAGCTCCGACTGGCGCCGATGTCGAACTTCTGCGCACCGTCGTGGAGGTAGACCTCTCCCGAGACGGCTCTATCGTGGGTGAACCGAGAATCGTTGCCACGACCGGCCAGAATGCCAGCAACCGCGCGCAGGTTCGCCTGCATCAGGAACAGGCGGTGAAGGCAATCAGGCTCGCCGCTCCATTCAAGCTCCCCGCCGCTCTTTATTCCGCATGGCAATCCCTTCAGATCGGGTTCGACAAGAGGCTTTCGCAATGAACCATTTCTCTACCCTGACCGCATTTTTCGCCCTTATGATTGCGGCGCCCGCCTCCGCCCAGCTGTCCGTCGATGTGACGGACGACAGCGGCAGCGCAAGCTTGAAGATCGCCGTGCCGAGGCTTCCGACGAGCCAGGACGTGGCAACCCCAGCCGGGTCGACCGCCGAACTGGGCGACAAGATCGCGCAGGTGGTCGCCGACGATCTCAAAAATTCCGGCCTGTTCGCCCCGTCCGGCCCGTCCGGCATGCGCGCGGTCTCGATGGAAGAGGTGACTACGCCCAGATTCGACAGCTGGAGCGGGTTCGAGGCGCTGGTACACGGATTCGTCCGTTCGGCGGGCGGCGACAGCAACATCACCGTGGGCTGCTATCTATACGACACGGCGCTAAAAACAGAGATGACGCGGCAGGGCTATGTTGTCGCCCCGCGCGACTGGCGGCGCGCAGCCCACAAATGCGCGGACGCGATTTACGCGCGGCTGACCGGCGAAAGCCCCTTCTTCGACAGCCGCATCGCCTATATCGCGGAAAGCGGGCCGAAGGACGCGCGTATCAAGCGCCTGGCCATCATGGACAGCGACGGCGCCAATCACCGCTTTATCACCAACGGGCAGTCCATCGCGCTGACGCCGCGCTTTTCCCCCGATTACAGATCAATCCTCTATGTGAGCTATATCGGCAAGCGGGTGCGGATATTTGTCTATGACATTGGCACCGGGAAGCAGCGGTTGGTGACCGAAAGTACCAATGCAACGTTCGCGCCTCGCTGGTCGCCCGATGGTCGCACCATTCTGTTCTCCATGGCGGTTGCGGGCAACACCGACATCTACCGCGTGTCGGCGCAGGGCGGCGTGCCGGTACGCCTCACCAATACGCCGGGCATCGATGTCGGCGGCAGTTATTCGCCCGACGGCAGCAAGATCGTGTTCGAAAGCGACCGTTCAGGCAGTCAGCAGCTTTATGTGATGGGTGCAGACGGGTCCAATCCATATAGGATCAGCTATGGCGGAGGCCGCTACGCCACGCCGGAATGGAGCCCGCGTGGCGACCTCATCGCTTGCACCAAGATCGCGGGCGATTTCCATATCGCGGTGATGACGCCGGACGGGAAAAATGAGCGCATTCTGACCGACGGCTGGCAGGACGAGGCACCGACCTGGTCGCCCAATGGGCGTGTTTTGCAGTTCTTTCGCACCTCCGCGGGTCGATCAGGAATAAGCCAGGTTTGGCAGGTAGATCTTACCGGCGTAAACCAGCGGCGCCTTCCCACGCCGCTCAGCGGCTCTGATCCGGCCTGGGGGCCACTGCTCCCATGATTGCGTTTCACCTTGAATTGGGAGAGAAGATTTTGTTACCGCGTCCGTCAGGACCGAAATAAGGAGAAAATCATGCCTACGCTTACTCGCTCCCTGATGATCGCAAGCGCGGTGATCGCGCTGTCCGCGTGCGCGAAGAAAACTCCCGAGGAGCTTCCCCCACCGCCCGCCGAAACGGCGCAGCCCGCCCCGGCACCCGCGCCGACCGGCCCCGTCAAAGGTAGCCAGGAAGACTTTCTCGCCAGCGTGTCGTCAGATCGCATTTATTTCGACACTGACAAATATGACGTCGACGCCGAGGACCAGTCCACCCTGCGCAGTCAGGCCCAGTGGCTCGCCGCCAACCCTACAGCCCGTGTGACGGTCGAAGGGCACGCAGACGAGCGCGGCACCCGCGAGTACAATCTGGCGTTGGGTGAGCGCCGCTCCAATGCCGCGAAAAACTATCTCGCCTCGCTCGGCGTTGATTCGTCTCGCATCACCACCATCAGTTACGGCAAAGAGCGTCCGGTTGCGCTTGGCTCGGACGAACAGGCTTGGGCACAAAACCGTCGCGCCGTCACCGTCACCGTTCAGTAATGCGGCAGGGCACCGGCCTTCGCCGCTGTGGCGTAGGCCGGTGCGGCCAATGAGGTTCACGAGCATCCGGGCTTGACCGGGCCTCCGCGCTCCGCCACGGATATCGGCCATGTGGCGCCTCTATCAGTTTCCGCTCTGTCCCTTTTCCCGTAAGGTACGCCTGCTTCTCGCTGAAAAGGGCGTGGCCTATGACCTTATCCGAGAGTCTCCTTGGGAAGCGCAGGACGCCTTCCTGGACCTCAATCCTGCGGGAACCACACCCGTCATGGTCGAGGACGAGAAGAATATTGTACTGATCGACAGCCAGGCGATCTGCGAATATTTCGAGGAAACGGTCGAAAAGCTTCCGCTTATCAACGGCAGCGCGGCCGGCCGCGCGGAAATCAGACGCCTGACCGCGTGGATCGACCAGATATTCTTTCGCGATGTTGTGTCACCCCTGGTCGAGGAGCGGATGAAAAAGCGGCTCGTCCACCGCGAACCGCCCGATGGAGGCCGTCTGCGTGACGCGATGCGCAGCGCCAATACTCATATGGATTATATGGACTATCTGCTCGACCATCGCAGCTGGCTCGGCGGGCCTATGATGAGCCTCGCCGACATCGCCGCAGCCGCCCATATCTCCGTCGCCGATTATCTGGGAGGGATTGACTGGAACGGTCATGAACCGGTGAAACGCTGGTACGCCGCTTTCAAGTCGCGTCCGTCGTTCCGGCCGCTGCTGTCGGAGCGGATGGAGGTTATCGTGCCGCCACCTTATTACGAAAAGCCCGATTTCTGAAAAAGCGGCAGGCGTATACGCCTGCGGGTCACTCCGCTTCGGGATCCGATGCCATATAGATGCGGTTGCGGCCATGTTCCTTTGCCAGATACAAGGCGCGATCGGCGGCCTTAAGTGCCGCGCGGGCGTCCGTATAGGCGAAGACGTCCGCCACCCCTCCGGAAAAGCTGACTTGTTCCATGCGTTCGCCGGTGTTGCGATCGACGAGGTTGCGCGCGGCGAGATCTTCGCGGGTTTGGTCGACGACTTCGCAAGCCTCGCTAGCGGACTTGCCACGGAACAACATGACGAATTCCTCGCCCCCGTGGCGAGCGACGTGACATTTTTCGCCTGAAACACGTGCGAGTAACGAACCGACGAATTTGAGCACCCTGTCCCCGGTGTCATGACCGTGGGTGTCGTTGATCTTCTTGAAATGGTCGATGTCGCAGAAGGCGACACTCAGCGGCTCGCCCGAGGTCGATGCATGGGAGACCTCCTCCTTCAAACGCGCCTCGAACGCCCGGCGATTGGGAAGCCCGGTTAAATGGTCGATTTCCGCGGCCTTGCGGGCGCTGTCCAGACTTTGCTGCAGCGCGCGCGTTTTCTTCTGGCTTTCGCGCATCTCATTTTCGATCTGCCGCGACTTTTCGACCATGGATCGGGTAAGACCGATAAGCGCCGAGACGACATGATCGGATGACGCCTGTTCACCCAGATCCTTCACCCTGGCCTGCAGCGCATTGCCGTAATCGGACGCGGACGCAGTTGATTCCACCGCAAGTTTCGAGAATTTCTCAAGATTCTCTTCGACCGAGGTCAGCATCTTGCCGAGATCCTCGGTGGTCATTTCGTCAGAATGCCGGTCCGCCACGATCTTCTCGGCGACGCTGTTGGTCAACTGGCCCCGCTCGGTAAGAAACGCACGGACGGCTTTTTCGATCTGGTGGTCGTTGCCGGTGAGATAGTCGAGCGCCAGGCCAAAGTTGACCGGTGTCAGGTCGAGGTCGTGGGCAAACAGGAACGCGCCGATATCGTTGTACAATTCCCGGCGCCGTTCAACCTCCCGGGACGATCCATTGCGGGACGCTTCGCGTGTACTCAGAGCTTCGATTTCCGGGGCGCCGTCGGCAGCCGCGAACCCTTTCGCCCAGCGTGCAATGCGGCCAGTCAACCCGGTCTGCGCGTTCATTAGGACTGCCTGTCTTCTTCCACTGTTCGCGGGCATTTAGCGCCTAGATCGAAAAATTTTGGTTAACCCGGGCCTCATTTTTTCGAGCCCGTCCGGCGCCGAGGGCGCTGGTCAGATATGGTGCGTCACCAGCCAGTCACGGAAAATCTTGACCGCGCGATTCTGCAGCGCGCGCGGACGACAGACGAAGAAATATCGGTAGGAACTGTCGACGTCGCCTTCCAGCACCCGGCGCAGGCGCTGATCGTGGGAATGGTTGTAGTGGCTGGCGAGCATGATGGCGACACCCAGACCTTGTGCCGCAGCTTCCAGCATCAGCGGACCGGAATCGTAGGTGTCGGTTGCCTGGGGTTTGATGTCGGGCTTGCCGAGATGCCTCTTCCAATCCTCGAAGATCGTCGGCATGTCCCGATGGATGAGCAGGGTGTGGCGTTCGAGATCTTCCGGCGCGGACACAGGATGCTGCGACAGCAATGCTTTGCTGCCGAACAGGTAGACCGACTCCCGTCCCAGCTCGTGGACGTAGAGCGAGGGATCGAACTCCCGTCCCAGCACGATCGCGGCGTCCAGCCCCTCGCCCAGGCGGGCGACGGCATGGGGCGTGGTCTCAATGTCGATATGGAGCAGCGGATGGACTTGCCGCAATTCCCCGAGGAGAGGCAATAATCGCTGCGATGCAAAAAGAGGCATTACTGCAAGGCGAAGACGAAGCTGATTGCCGCCGCTGATCAGTTTGTCGATCGAGACCGAGATGGAGTCGAGGGCAGGCGCGATATCGTTAAGCAGCGCCGTGCCATCGGCGTTGATCTCCAGCGCATGATGCTTGCGTTCGAAAAGTGGCCGTCCGACATAACGCTCCAACGCCTGAATTCTGCGGCTCAGGGCGGGATTGGACAGCGCGAGCTCCTCTGCGGCTGCCTTGACGGAGCCGAGTCGTGCAACCTGAATGAACGCTTCGAGAGCGGTAAGAGGTGGCAGACGCCGCATTCATCCTCATTAATCATTGTCTTTATTCTGGTAGAGTCATGCCTCAATTGTGCAGTTGGGACAACAGAAGAAGCATGGATTTCGCCCCACAGCCTCCAGCCCGGACAGGTGCATATATTGCAACTGAGAAGAGTCATTTTCGCACTTGCACAAGAGCGCGGTTGGATGCAGAAGGGGGGTGCCTTTCAGGCATCCTCTCCTAAACTTCACGGGCCAGCCCTCGGGTTGGCCCTTTTTTTGCGTCCTTTTTTGCATCTGCGCGTTCATTTTGTTTTGCGCGCCCCAAAGGCGCGCTATGGGGCGGCGGGCCGTGCGGCTGCGAACAAAAAGCCCCATCTTAGGAAGAGAATGACCTGGATAGATGCGCAATCTGGCAGAAAAGCTCAAATTCTTCTCTGAATTCGTCCGCGCCCCATCGATGGTCGGCTCAATCCTGCCGACCTCACCACGGGTCATCGATAGCCTGCTGGATCGGGTGGACTGGTCCGCGGCCCGGCTGTTTGTAGAATACGGGCCAGGCGTCGGCACGTTCACCCGTCCGATTCTGGAGCGGCTCCGGCCCGACGGACGACTGATCGCGATCGATACATCGCAGCGGTTCATCAATTATCTCTCCGATTTGATCGCCGATCCGCGCCTTCATCTCGTCCACGGCTCGGCCGCCGATGCGGAATCGGTGGTCCAGGCGATCGCTCCGGGGGAACAGGCGGACTATGTTCTTTCGGGCTTGCCCTTTTCGACACTGCCCAAGGGCGTGGGTGACGCAATCGTCGGTGCGACCTTTCGCATCCTGCGGCCGGAAGGGTCGTTTCTCGTTTACCAGTATTCGGGTATTTTCCTTCCGCTGCTGCGGTCGCACTTTCCGGCGGTTGCCCGCGCGCGGGTATGGAACAACATCCCCCCCTGCGTCGTCGCGGCGGCGCGCAAATAGCGTCATTCACGGATATTGAGCCGGCGTGTGATCTTGTAGTCGAGGACGCCGACTAGAAAATAGCTGATCCAACCTTTGAGCAGGCGAAGGCCTGTCCTGCGTTGCCGGTGGACGTCCCGCGTGACATGCTCGCTTTGCGCCGCAAGATCGTCGATAAACGCGCGGATATGGTTGGCAAGGCTCGCATCTTCGATGCGCAGCATGATCTCCAGGTTCAGGAACAGGCTGCGCATATCGAAATTCGCCGATCCTATATAGACGGCATTGTCGATGACGAGCAGCTTCATGTGCAGGCGGCACGGCAGATATTCGTAAATCTGCACAGTGCCGCGAAGCAGGGGGCCGTACAGCAGGCGTGAGGCGGCGATCGTCGTCGTGTTGTCGGACCGAGACGGCAGGATGAGCCGCGCCCGGCCGCGTCTGGCCACCCGCCGTACCCGCGCGAGCATGCCGCGTTCCGGCGAAAAATAGGCGGCGACCAGATCGGCCTGACGCGCCCGTTCCAGATCGGCGCGAACGGTTCGGGCCCAGGCGCTCATGCGATAGGTCGGCCCGCCGATAAGCCACCGGAACGTGCCGCGCCCGTCATGCCAGCCACGTACCAGTTGCCGCAGCGTGCGAAAGCTCTGGAACGGTCCGGACAGCCAGTTCCACAGCATATCGTACCAGCGTTCGAGGGTCGCGGCCTCCGCCCCTTCCAGCAGCACGCCCAAGTCCCGCCAGCAATCGTCCTCGAGGTCTCCGAAATAAGCGTCCGCAACATTGAAACCGCCGACGATCGCCCGCTTCTTGTCGGCGATAGCCATCTTCTGATGGTTGCGGATCAGATAGCGTGTAGACCAGCTTCCGCCGAACCAGCCGACCCGTCCGCCCGCCCTTTCCAGCCGTCTGAGAAACGCGGCGCTGGTTTCCATCGAACCAAAGGCGTCCACCATGAGCGTGACGTCGACCCCGCGCCGTGCCGCGCGCATCAACCGTGCCAGCACCTGACGCCCGCTCCTGTCGGTGGCAAAGATATAAAAATAGAGCTTGAGGCTGGATTGGGCACCGTCGATGAGGTCGAGGAGCATCGCGCGCAGCCCCGGCCCGTCATGGCACAGGCTCAGACGATTGCCGTCAAGCTCGAATGGCTGCGTCAGGGTGGGCGCCGTGGCTTCCTCGCCTGCAAGCGGACTCTCCATAGGAACGTTAATGACTCAGCTTTGCCGGACACGCCACCGCTTTTGACGCGCAACCGCGATGGTGCGTCACCGGTGCGCGTGCTGAAAACATTGACTTGCGGGTTGGCCATTGGTAGGGCGCGCCTTTCCGGATTTTTTGACTCAGGAGGCCCGATGGCCCGCGTTACTGTCGAAGATTGCGTCGACAAGATCCCCAATCGCTTCGACCTCGTGCTGCTCGCGGCTCAACGCGCCCGCGAAATCTCGGGCGGAGCGGAAATGACGATCGAGCGTGACCGGGACAAGAACCCGGTCGTCGCCCTGCGCGAAATCGCCGAGGAAACGGTGCTGCCGGCGGAGCTGCAGGACGCGCTGGTCGGTGATCTGCAGAAGGTGCGTATCGACGAGGACGACGTTCCCGACGAAATCGGCAGCCTTGCCCAGTCGGCCGAAGCGCTGCGCCTTACCGCCGCCGCGCCGCCGCGCAACCAGAACATCGGCGGCGACTACGACGGGTAACGCCGTTGGGGCGGGTCGAATCCTGCCCGGCAGTAGATGCATAGTTCGCCCAAGGTAATCCCAAGCCATCGCATGGCATGATGTCGCGCGTCTGCCCGCTTCGCGTGAGGAGCGGGCCGACGAGCGACATGCGCTCCGCCCATCAATGGGTGTCACGCAAGCCTCCGGATGCCGGAAGGTCACGAAAGTCACGCTACGTCAGGGGGCATGTGCCACAGCCGGGGTGTGTCCCGAGGGCTGGCAGGCACGGCTTTCGACAATGGACAGGCGGGACAACCATCGGTTTTCCTCCTGGCGGGCGTTAACCTGAAACACTTGCCCACTCTGGCTTGTTGCGTCGCATCGCTTTTGCGGAAAACCGGGCCCCACTTTTCCGCGCGATGCTGATTGTTGTCGCATCGCTTTCGCAGAAAACCGGTCCCACTTTTCCGCGCGATGCTCCGGCTTCTCGGTCCGTTCCATCTGCGCCTGACCGAACCCTGCCCCGGCGCCAAAGCGTCGGTTCCCGCCGTCCGGATCGGCGCCTCGTGAACGCAGGGATGAGAGCGCCCCGCACACGCTTCGTGCCGAGACCATGCCGGAGATGTCCGGTGCGCCTCTCCCGCCGAGGCGGGGTGAAACCAGGCGCCGCGGGCGAACCTCGCCGTGAGAAGGCGAGGCGGCGGGATGCGGCGAGGGGCTTCGCACAGGGACGATGGCTGGGCCTCGATCCACGCGCTGTATCAGGGCGTGTGCGCTGTAGGACAGCGGAGAGTTCGAGATCACGCGGATGCGTGGGACGGGCAGGGATTGTCGGGCGGAACGGTACGCCTTATAACAGTCCAATGAACCTGGCAGGCTTTTCGCGCATTTCCGTCGATCCCGCAGTCTGTGGTGGGCGCCCTGTGATCACTGGCACGCGGATGCGCGTGAGGGACGTGCTGGAGATGTTGGCGAGCGGCGTGCAGGAGGCGGAGATCGTCGCCGACTATCCCTATGTGAAGGCAGAGGATGTGCGCGCTTGTCTAGCTTACGCGGCGAGCCTTTCCGATCATCCCATCGTCGACGCCGCTGAATGAAGTTTCTTGTCGATGCGCAATTGCCGCCAGGGTTGGCGCGTTGGATCGCAGCGCGGGGGTGTCAGGCGGAGCATGTCGCCGATGTCGGCTTGCTGGCTGCAGGTGATCAGGAAATTGCCGGATACGTAGAGGCGCAAGCCTGCGTTCTTGTCAGTAAGGACGAGGACTTCCTGACTCTGCGTCTGCCCGATCGATTTGCATTCATGTGGTTGAGGTGTGGCAACTGCACCAACCGCGTGCTGGTCGGATGGATCGAGACGCGATGGGACCGGCTGATAGCACTACTGCAGGCCGGCGAGCGCATGATCGAGGTGCGGTGATCCCGCTTTCCTCCGCACGTCAGCGGCCCCTGCGGTACGGATAACGGTCGTGGATGTGATCGTGGAAGAAGCGGCCGAGCGAGTCCGCAGCCAGGAATGCGTGGTAGACGCGCTCGGGCACATGGGAATAGTGATACCAGCCGCCATCGGTGAACCGGACATGGAGTGTCGCCGTGTCGGGGGCATAGTCGATCTCGAGGATCGCGTCGGATTCGACGTGGACCATCATTGTGCCGCTGTTGCTGGGATGTTCATGCCAATGATCCGTTTCGGATTAATACTGTCCTATGCAAAAGCGCAGAAGGCGCTAGAACATACAAGGAACAAATGGCAATGGATCTATGGTCGATATTCAGCCCAGACGGTATAATGAAAAGTTGAAGGGGGTGGCGACGCTGCTTTCCCAGGGCGGGTTGGCGTTATTCATCGCCAGCATGTCGCGCTGGTTCATCGTGGGAATGGACGTGGAACTAGCCACTTGGTTCGGCGTCGCTGTTGCATTGATGTGGGTGTCGATCCATATTCTGAATCTGCTGCAACCGGAGGAAACGACATGACCGGACTTTCCGGATTTGCCCCGGCGATCGGTGGCCTGCTGCTACTCGGTGGCGGGCTGCTCTATGTGCATATGCTGAAGCGCCAGCTTCGCAGGGGCAGGAAAGCGCATCCGGCGGAGTTGGGACCTGAGCGCTAGTGGAAAGACCGGGCGGCTGAGCTACACCTCAATTTGATGCAGATGTGGGGTTGAGTCCGGAATCGGCAAAAGATTGCATAAAGTAATTCATAAATTCGACGTCGAAATGCTTTTCGGTAAGTCCGATCAGCTCTTTTCCTGTCCTTGTTAGAAGTACTTGTCCTACTTTTAGGGTGGGTGGATCATCTTTCAAAGTTATCTGAATAACATTATTGAAGTAAATTATGTTAATAACCCTGTCTTTCTGGTTTAACTTATAGCCAGATAGTGAGTTGAATTGTATTATTCCGAGACTCTCCAAATCACATATCTTACTAAAATTTAGTCCCTTGCTTTGGTATATTGGATCATTTGCCTCTTTAACGTAAACAATACCGCTAAAGCTGAAGTTAAATAATGCCTGCATTAATTGAGCATCATTTTTGTCTATCTTGGACAAAAGGTCTATGGTTTGCCGGGAATAAGACCCGCTATGCTCCGACTCTGCGGCTAAAATTCTTGACCACAAATCCTGCATATCGCCATCGGAAACTGAGCGGCAATGATCAAAAAAATAAGTAATCCAGTCGTTGTCTAAATTGCCGGGATCAGAGTTATTAGAAATCTTCTCTGCAGCCTTATATGTAATATTCTCTATGTTTTCCTGCTTTCTCGCTTCTTCCTGCACCATCCTTTCGATTGCCCGCCGTTCCAAATCCCCGATCTTTATTCGAGCTTCTGCGTGTATTATCTCGGCTTTTGCCTCAGCACTTGCAACGCGCTTAATTTGCCAAGGCTTAGCAATTCCACCTATTGCATCCGAAACCTTTTCAATGAGCGTTGTCGCTGGTTTACCCAAGTCGCCAGTAAAAGTAATATTGTTAGGCATCCCCTACTCCGCCGCGATGCCTGCCCGTTTGAACATGTCGTCGCCGCCGTCCTCGACTTCGTCGCCTGTGTCATTGGCCTTGGTCCGCTTCCTGCGGTCGAAGCTGTCCCAGACATCGTTCCAGTTGCCACGCGTCGCGGCCTTCGAATATTCCGTCGCGCGGGTTTCGAAGAAGTTGGCGTGCTCCACCCCGTTCAGCAACGGCGCGAGCCAGGGCAGCGGGTGGTCGTCGATCATGTAGATCTCGCTGAGGCCGAGCTGCTTCAGCCGCCAGTCGGCGATGTAGCGGATGTAGCGCTTGATCTCCTTGGCGGTCATGCCCGGCACCGGCCCCATCTCGAACGCCAGGTCGATGAACGCATCCTCCAGCCGCACCGTCTTCTGGCAGCAGTCGATGATGTCCTCCTTCACGGCCTTGGTGAGGCAGCCGCGTTCCTTCACGAACGCATGGAAAAGGCGGGTGATGCCTTCGCAGTGCAGGCTCTCATCGCGCACCGACCATGAAACGATCTGGCCCATACCCTTCATCTTGTTGAAGCGCGGGAAGTTCATCAGCATCGCGAAGCTGGCGAAAAGCTGCATCCCCTCGGTAAAGCCGCCGAACATGGCGAGCGTACGGGCAATATCCTCGTCGTTGTCGACGCCGAACTGCTGCATATAATCGTGCTTGTCGCGCATCTCCTGATATTCCAGGAACATGCTGTATTCGCTTTCCGGCATCCCGATCGTGTCGAGAAGGTGCGAATAGGCAGCGATGTGGATCGTTTCCATGTTGCTGAACGCCGTCAGCATCATCTTGACCTCGGTTGGCTTGAACACCCGGCCATATTTGTCGTGATAGCAATCCTGCACCTCGACGTCGGCCTGGGTAAAGAAGCGAAAGATCTGCGTCAGCAGGTTGCGCTCATGCTCCGACAGCTTCTGCGCCCAGTCGCGGCAATCCTCGCCCAGTGGCACTTCCTCCGGCATCCAGTGAACCTGCTGCTGGCGCTTCCAATATTCATAGGCCCAGGGATATTCGAAGGGCTTGTAGACTTTGCTGGCTTGCATCAGGGGCATGGCTCAATCCTTCCGGGTATCCTGGCTGATATGGGGTGCGCGCCGCGCGCGCAAAAGGCTGGCGGAACGGGTCGCCGACCTGCTCGTTCCTTCCGTGAACATAGTCATCACGGGAGAGACAGCATGATCGAAGTATCGGACATCACCCCGCATATGGAGGTCGTCGACACGGACGGCCGTCATATCGGGACGGTCGATCATGCCGCAGGCGATCTCATAAAGCTCAGCAAGAGCGATTCCGCCGACGGCATGCATCATTATCTTCCACTGATCGCGGTAGAGCGTCGGGACGGGGAGCGCCTGGTCCTGAAGCAGGGCACGCCCGCGCCGATGAGCGAGGCGGAGATCGTTGCGGCCGGCCGCCATCATGGCGGCGCGTCCTCCGACGTTAACCGCCCGCTGTTCGGCACCAGCGGCATGGGAACCGGGATGGGGGGCTCGGGACGCGGCGAGCATTAAACATCCGGTCTGGATGGAAGTCCGAGCGGCAGTGGAAACCCCCGGGCCGCTTCCGCGAAACGTGGCGGTGACGGGACGGGCGGCGGAACGGCGGCGGCCTCCGTCGGTTTTTGGGCCACGCCATATATGCGGAACACCCGAAGAGAACCGCGGGTCGCTATCCTGCCCGGCGCCGAAGGGCGCCGGGTTTCTTTTGCGGGGAAGGGAGGGCCGCGGCGCGATCATGGCTCGTGATCGATTACGGTTCCGCGCTTCGCGGGCACGGTGCGTACGCGCTCGCGATAGATGACGCGGGTTCCGCCGCGCGCGCCCACGCCGAACACGACTATGCCGAGGAAATAGCCGAAATCATACCAGCCCCCTGTGTTCGGCACGGCATAGATCGCGACATCCGAAAAGAAGAGCGAAAGTACCCACGCGACCGGGAATATGAAGCCGTGCCACAGGCCCAACAGGAAACCGGGTGCGTCAGGCGCGTGGCTCACGGCCCCTTCCGCTTGCCGTGCGCAGGAGGCGAGCAGAAAGAACGCGGACGACAGGAAAACCGGGCCGAGCGTGCGCATCACATCACCTGGCAGTCGTGTCTCATTCTTCCGCGTTGATCGGTACACCAGCATTTCAGTATCACTGACACGCCAGGCACTCGTCGTAATCGGTGGTGTCGCCGATCTCGAACTTGGGTGCCTCGGGCGTATTGTCCGCCTCGACCCCGCCCGCGAAGCCCGCGCGCTGCACCGACTTCGAGCGCAGATAGTAGAGCGATTTGATCCCCAGTTCCCACGCGCGGTAGTGGAGCATCAGCAGGTCCCATTTCTCCACGTCCGCGGGGATGAACAGGTTCAGCGACTGCGCCTGGTCGATATACGGGGTGCGGTCGGCCGCCAGTTCCAGCAGCCAGCGCTGATCAATCTCGAAGCTTGTCTTGAACGCGTCCTTCTCCTCCTGGCTGAGGAAGTCGAGGTGCTGGACCGACCCGCCGCGCTCCAGGATGGAGTTCCACACGTTCTGGCTGTCCTTGGCCTTCGCCTTCAGCAATTTCTCAAGATAGGGATTCTTGATCGAGAAGCTGCCCGACAGGGTCTTGTGCGTGTAGATGTTCGCCGGGATGGGCTCTATGCAGGCGGACGTGCCGCCGCAGATGATGCTGATCGACGCGGTCGGCGCAATCGCCATTTTGCACGAAAAGCGCTCCATCACGCCCATGTCGGCGGCATCGGGACAGGGGCCACGCTCCTGCGCCAGCAGCATCGACGCCTCGTTCACCCCGGCGCTGATATGCTTGAAGATGCGCAGGTTCCAGCTCTTGGCCATCGCGCTCTCGAACGGGATCAGCCGCGCCTGCAGAAAGCTGTGGAAGCCCATGACGCCCAGGCCCACCGACCGTTCGCGCGCGGCGCTGTACTTCGCACGTGCCATCTCGTTGGGCGCGCGGTCGATATAGTCCTGCAGCACATTGTCGAGGAAGCGCATCAGGTCCTCGACAAAGTGCCTGTCGCCGTTCCATTCATCCCAGGTCTCGAGGTTCATGGAGGAGAGGCAGCACACAGCCGTACGGTCGTTGCCGAGATGGTCGCGACCCGTCGGCAGAGTGATTTCCGAGCACAGGTTCGACGTCGATACCTTCAGGCCGAGGTCGCGGTGATGCTTCGGCATCATCCGGTTTACCGTGTCGGAAAAGACGATATAGGGCTCGCCGGTCGCGAGCCGCGTTTCAACCAGCTTCTGGAACAAGGCGCGGGCATCCACCTTGCTGCGCACGCTGCCGTCCTTGGGTGATTTCAGTTCGAACTCCGCCCCGTCGCGTACGGCCGCCATGAAATCGTCCGTCAGCAGCACGCCATGGTGAAGGTTGAGCGCCTTGCGGTTGAAGTCGCCCGAGGGTTTCCGGATTTCGAGGAACTCCTCGATTTCCGGATGGCTGATGTCGATATAGCAGGCGGCCGATCCCCGCCGGAGCGAGCCCTGGCTGATCGCGAGCGTCAGGCTGTCCATCACCCGCACAAAGGGAATGATGCCACTGGTCTTGCCGTTGAGGCCCACAGGCTCGCCAATGCCGCGCACATTGCCCCAATAGGTGCCGATGCCGCCCCCGCGCGCGGCGAGCCAGACATTCTCGTTCCAGGTGTTGACGATGCCCTCGAGGCTGTCGTCGACGCTGTTGAGATAGCAGGAGATGGGCAAGCCCCGCCCGGTACCGCCATTGGACAGCACCGGCGTCGCGGGCATGAACCAGAGTTTGGAGATATAGTCGTAAATGCGCTGCGCATGATCGGCATCGTCGGCATAGGCGGCGGCGACGCGGGCGAACAGATCCTGATAGGATTCGCCGGGCAGGAGATAGCGGTCCTTCAGCGTTTCCTTGCCAAAATCGGTCAGCAGGTCATCGCGCGAGGGATCGGTGACAACGGCGAAGCGGCGATCCGCGATCGTCTTGCTGTCTGGCGCGGCGGCTCCGGCCGGTTTCGCGGCGGCGGACGGGGAAGCGGTTTCCGCCGACCCGGAGTCCGCGCGCGCCTCCTTTGCCGTCTTGCCGGTCCTGGCCAGCTCTGCCGGTCTATCCTCTGTCATCGCTGCCACATCGTCTGCGCCCACTTGCGAGCTATCCCTGAAATCCATCTGTGCAGACCCCTGAATGTTCACTGTATGTTCGATTCGGTCAAGGGTAAACGACAGCCCGGCGGTTGCTATGTTGTGGCGCGAGCCGCCGCTTTTTACCGTCGAGGATTTCCGCTGCGGTGGAATCTCAACCGACCGGAAATCGTTACCCTTCACCCTATACTCTTTTGCCCTTCAGCGGCACGGAAATCCGTTATTGCAGCATGAAACCGGGACAAACAAATCGCCGCGCCGGGACATGCCCCGCACGATACACCACAATCTGTTGCGTGACCCCCTACGCCCCTGACACAAGGGATAGTGCCACAGTGACCGGGCGATGCAAGAGGATAATGACGGTTCAGGAAACTCAGTCCGCCAGGCGATTTCACTTTTGAGAAGGGAAGGGCACGGTGCGGCGCAGCGACGCGCGGACTTACCAAGCCTACGCAAATTGCAAGGGTAGGAAGGGCAAATGAAAATAAATAGGTGGGGATTGTTGGGCCTCGCGATGGGTGCACCCCATGGCGCCATGGGGCTTGGTTTTTACCAGCGACTGTTCCGACATTTCCGCAGACCGAACTGAAGCGCGTGGATAATAGTCGCTGCGCTGGCACGGACCCGCCACCGGATCCTGCCGGCCGTCCAGGGGAGGCGCCTTTTTGGCAAACGGGACATCCCGACCCGGCGTATCCTTGTGCCCGATGAGATTGGTGATACGGTCGCTTTCCTTGCTGGGTCGGGGGGAAGCGCGTCCGTCACGGGGCAGCCCGTCACAGTGGATGGTGGCTATTCGCGCGTGACTTATTTGTAGGAGGGTTGGCTGATGGAACAGGGTGACACACAGATCATCGATTCGCCGGCAGGCGATCGGTACTCGCTTCCCATGCGCGTCCTGCACTGGACGCGCGCGATCCTTATTTTCGGCCTGATCTTTGTCGGATGGCTGATGATGAACGTGCTGCCGGAGACCGATCCGATGCTGAAAGTGCTGTTTCCCAACCACAAGCAGTTCGGTGTCCTCACTTTCTTCATTGTGCTGATCGCGCTTTTCGTGCGCAGCCGTTCGCGCGTTCCGGAATTACCCAGCGGCCTTGCAAAGTGGGAAATGACCTTGTCGCACGTGACTCACCGGCTGCTCTATGTGCTGGCGCTGCTGGTGCCGTTGATGGGGTATTCCATGTCCAGCTCTGCCACGCCGAGCTACGGGGTGCCGTTCTTCGGGGTCATGCTGCCCGAACTGCTGCCAAAAAATAACGATGCCTCCGCCGTGTTCGAATGGTTGCACGAAGTTCTGGCCTATACGCTGCTGGCCGTGGCACTGCTGCACATTCTGGGCGCGCTGAAGCACCGCTTCGTGGATCGCAACCGCAGCAATGACGTGCTGCACCGAATGCTGTAAAAAAATCGGCCCTGATGCGCTCTTGCTGGGGCACCATCTGGTCTCGCCCTCGCGCTCGATCGCCCGCATCAGTTGAAACTATGTGACGGCCGCCCGATAGGGCGCCATTTGCTTGATCTGCCGGATCGCGAAGCTTGACCGCATCGACGACACCCCCGGCAGGCGGGACAGGCAGTTGCGGTGAATGTGATCAAAATGATCGAGGTCGGATGCCGCCACGCGCAGAAGATAATCCGCCGCGCCGGACATGAGATGGCATTCCAGAATATCCTCGAATGTCCCAACGGCGTTTTCGAAGCGCTCCATCGCATCACGGCTTTGGCTGTTCAGGGTGATCTCTACAAAGGCATGCAGATTGAGCCCAAGTTGCTTGGGATCGATGCGGGCCTGGTAGCCGACGATCACACCGGCGTCCGTCAGCGCCCTCATCCGCCGATGGCACGCGGAACTCGACAGTCCAAGCCGCTCAGCCAGATCCGCGATGGATCGTGATGAGTCGAGCTGGAGCGCGTGAACGAGAGATGCATCGATAGGGTTCATGACAATATATCCCGGAAAATGCGTGAATTCTGGTATGGGTTGTCGATATACCACCATGATCGTGATAGAATAGGTAAGATATGTCGATCAAACTGCTTTATTTGCCGACTACCAACGTAGGGAGGCGGTCATGCGGATCGGTACAGTTCGGGAAATCAAGAATCATGAATATCGTGTCGGCCTGACGCCGGAAAGCGCGCGCGAACTGGTCGCCCACGGTCACGAGGTCTGGGTTGAGACAGGCGCCGGCCTGGGCATCGGTGCGGCCGATGCCGCATACAAGGCGGCCGGCGCGGCTATCAAGCCGGACGCGAAGACGGTGTTTGACGCCTGCGAGATGATCGTGAAGGTCAAGGAGCCGCAGGCCGTCGAGCGTGCGATGCTGCGTAAAGGCCAGGTGCTCTACACCTATCTGCATCTGGCGCCCGATCCGGAACAGACTGCCGATCTGCTTAAGTCCGGCGTGACCGGAGTCGCTTATGAAACGGTCACCGACGCCAGCGGCGGCCTGCCTCTGCTGAAGCCGATGAGCCAGGTCGCCGGACGCATGTCGATCCAGGCCGGTGCGACCGCGCTGGAAAAGGCGCATGGCGGGCGCGGCGTGCTGCTCGGAGGTGTGCCCGGCGTTCTGCCAGCCAAGGTCGCGGTGATCGGTGGCGGCGTGGTGGGTTTCAACGCCGCGCAGATGGCGGTTGGCCTCGGCGCCGACGTCACCATTCTCGATCGTAGCCCCGAAGTCCTGGAACGGCTCGGCATTTATTTCGAGGCACGGGCCAAGACGCGTTTTTCGAACAAGGCCAACCTTGCCGAGGCCGTGGCGGAGGCCGATCTGGTCATCGGTGCGGTACTTATCCCTGGCGCGGCTGCGCCCAAGCTTGTCACCCGAGACATGCTGGCAACGATGCAGCCGGGCGCCGTGCTCGTCGATGTCGCGATTGATCAGGGCGGCTGCTTCGAAACCAGCCACGCGACAACCCATGCCGAGCCCACCTATGTGGTCGACGGGATCGTTCATTATTGTGTCGCCAACATGCCCGGCGGCGTGGCACGCACCAGCACCTACGCGCTCAACAACGTGACGCTGCCCCACGCGTTGCATATCGCCAATCTCGGCTGGAAAGAAGCGCTGCGAAGCGATCCTCACCTCGCGGCGGGCCTCAACGTGCATGAGGGCAAGGTCGTTTATGACGCCGTCGCCCGTGAACTGGGATACGACCATCTTCCGATCGCGGACGCGCTGCGGTAAGTTGTCCGCTTACCACTGAAGGATAAGCGACAGGAGGCGCGGGTTTGTTCCCGCGCCTTTCTCGTTTGGGAGTTTTTCTCTCCTGTCTCCTGCGGCAGGCCGCCCCAATCGAGAATCGGCTGGCTGGGGCGGCAGGATTCGAACCTGCGCATGGCGGTACCAAAAACCGCTGCCTTACCGCTTGGCTACGCCCCAGTGCGCGGGAGGAACGCTCATGCGCGCCGTCGCTGGCGATATAGCGTCTGTTGCGTGAAAGAAAACAGTCGATTTGTGACAGGTCCGGACGAGACGGGTCGCGAAGATGCCCCGGCCGCCTTGCCGCTTGCCAATCCGGGCAATCCGGTCAACAGAGGCAGGGATGACCATCACCGGTTCGACAGCATCTCCCCTTTTCCTGCGCGAAGATGAGATTCGCCGGGGAATTGAGCTGCTCTATTTCGGTTACAGCAACCTCACCCGCTCAATCGACGCCGATCTTGAGAAGCAGGGGCTTGGCCGTGCCCACCACCGGGCGCTCTATTTCATCGCGCGCCAGCCCGACCTGATCGTGAGCGAATTGCTTGCGCTGCTCGCGATCACGAAGCAGTCGCTGGGTCGGGTACTCAACGACCTGATCGATCGAAAGCTAGTCGAGACCCGTCCGGGACCGCGTGACAGACGTCAGAAGCTGCTGCGCCTGACATCTGAGGGCATAAAGCTGGAGGCTGTCCTGTTCGACGCTTTGCGTGGCAAGATGGCGGCAGCCTATGTCCGGGCGGGGCAGGGATCGGTCACGGGGTTCTGGCAGGTGCTGGAGGGGCTGATCCCTGAGGAGGACCGCAAGATGGTCCTCGCGCTTCGCAACGCGTGAGCTTATCGAGCCTGATCACGGTCGACCCTACCCCGACAGTGCGTTGAGCTCCTTCCCGCGATCACGCGCGGCGCGCAAGGTGTCGGCCATAAGTCGGACAAGTCGGTCATCGGCATCCAGCACATCCAGCCCTTCGCGAGTCATGCCGCCCTTGCTGGCCACCCGGTCGGCGAGGACCGCGGGGTCCTCCGGCACGCTGCCCGCAAGATTGGCGGCGCCGCGCACGGTCGCCAGCGCCAGTCGCGCGGCCTGATCGCCTTCCATGCCCAATTCCATCGCCCCCCGCTTCATCGCATCGATGAAGCGATAGACGAACGCCGGGCCGCAGCCAGTAAGAGCGGTCACCAGATCAAAAGCGTCTTCTGTCGCGATCCGTTCGGAAAGGCCCAACGGAGCCAGCAGGGTCTGCGCGGCAAGTTCCCAGCCCCCCGCAGTCCGGGCATCGACATAGAACGCGCAAACCCCCTGGCCCAGCGCCACCGGCGTATTGGGCATGATGCGCACGAACCCCGGGGCGGCGCCCAGGCTGAGCCGCAATTGATCAACGGTAACCCCGGCGAGCATCGAGATGACGAGATTGCCGGAGCCGAGCAGGGGTGCCAGCACCGGCGTCACCTCGGGCAGAAGCTGCGGCTTCACGCCCAGGACCACAACAGCATCGTCCGGCATGCGCGCCGGCAGCGCGGCAAGCAGCGTCACGCCGGCCTGGATCTCCGCGCGGTGGGGATCGACGACCGTGACCTGCGCCGGATCGAGGCCGCATTGGAGCCAGCGCGACAGGATCGCGCCCGCCATGTTGCCGCAGCCAATCATCACCAACGGCCGCCCAAAGGACTGTAGCTGTGTCATTATACTCCCCCGAAGAGCGGTGGCCCGGATGTCAGGCCTCGCCCCTCGTCTCGATAAGGCTCGCCGCGATCGCATCGACCGGCGACTTTCCGCCCCACAGCACGAACTGAAAGACGGGATAGAAGCGCTCGCATTCATCCAGCGCCGCCTCGACCAGCAGCTGAGCCTGATCGAGTGAGATCGTGTCGCCGCCGCCAAGCAGCGTGCCGTGGCGGAACAGGACTACGCCCGTGTTCGACCAAAGCTCGAAATGCCCCAGCCAGAGCTGTTCGTTGATAAGGCCGATGGCTTCGTAGATGCCCCCGCGCTTTTCGTCGGTCACGCGGATGTCGGGCAACACCAGCAGCTGCAACACCTGATCCTCTGAGCGCCAGATCGCGCGGATCTCATATTGGGTCCAGCTTCCCTGCGTGGTGGCGACGATCTCGTCATCGCCGGTATATTCGAAAGGCCAGCCGTTCGCCTCGAAATAGCTGGCCAGCATGTCTAGCGGTTCGGCCTCACCGGCATCCTGTTCGAATTCATCGTTACCCATCATCGTCCAATTCACCCCGCGCCGCCGTGGCCGAGCATGTAGCACTTCATAGCGGTCAATCATACCGCCATTCGGTGGGAAAAACTGTGGATATACTGTGGATAAAGCTTGCTCGTCAGCTCCGCTTGCGCGGCTTTGCGGGGCGGGCGGGAGGGGAGTCGCCGGTTGCGTTCTCCAGCGCGTCAAGCCGCGCCTTGAGCTGCGCGGCTTCCTCTCGCGCGGCGGCGGCCACGGCCTTGACCGCTTCGAACTCCTCCCGGCTCACGAAATCCATGCCGCTCATCCACTGCTTCGCCTTTTCGCGTGCATTGGCCTCGAACTCGCGGCCCACGCCCGCCAAAGTCCCGGCCGCCCCGTTGATGAGCTTGCTCAGATCGTCGAAAAAGCGGTTTTCGCTTTGCATGGCAATACCGGTCCAGTGATGATGGCCGTCATATATTGGTACGCAGGGCTGGGACGGCAATAGCCGATGCGTCGGGATTGCGTCGGTCGATATCATAAGTCAGCGCGGCTGCGAAGATCAGCCAGCCGAGATAGGGCAGCATGAGTATCGCCGCGACAGGCCGGATGCGGGCGAAGAGCCAGGTTGCCGCCGCGGAGACCGCCAGGATGAAGACGAGCAACCACAAGGCCTCGTCCACCAGATGCAAGCGAAAGAACACGGGACTCCACAGATAATTGGCGGCAAGCTGAAGCAGGAACAGGAAGACCGCCAACGCACGCAGGCGTGCGCCGCGCGCGTGGAAGATGACGGCGATGGCCAGCCCGAGAAGAACGTAAAGGATGGTCCAGGCGACGGGGAAAGCCCATGCCGGCGGCATGAAGTCCGGTTTTTCCAGCGCAGCGAACCAGCGGTTTTCGTAGCCGCTATTGGCCATGCGGCCGGACAGGAAGCCGAGAAAGACGATCGCGGGAACCGTGAACAGCATCCAGCGGACATAGGACATGCGCAGCTGGCCATGCGATGCGATCTCGTTCATTCCTCACTCCGCCCCAATTGTGATCCAGGCGCGCGACCAGTGCCTTTCGAATCCGTGTTAACGAATTTGGTCAGATTTTCGCTGCGCCGCAAGAATCTTGTCTTTCGGCGGAAGAATCATTCGGCACCCGTCCCAGCACGACACAGATGCCGAGCATCATAGACGGCCAGCGATCAGGAATTCGACATTGCCTTCCGGGCCGGTGATCGGGCTGGTTTCGATGCCCTCGACCGACCAGCCTTCGCCGGTGAGCCAGGCCGAAACATCCGCGCAGACCCGGGCATGAACGGCCGGATCGCGTACCACGCCGCCCTTACCGACTTCCTCCCGCCCCGCCTCGAACTGCGGCTTGATGAGCGCCATCAGCCGCGCGCCGGGCGCAGCGAAGGTCATCGGCCGTTCCAGCACCTTGGCAAGCGAGATGAAACTGGCGTCACAGACGATGAGGTCTACGGGCTCCGTCACATGCGCGCTGGTCAGGATGCGGGCGCTGGTCTGCTCATGCACAATGACGCGTGGGTCACTGCGCAGTTTCCATGCGAGCTGGTTGGTGCCGCTGTCGATGGCGTAAACGCGCGCGGCGCCCCTCGTCAGCAGCACGTCGGTAAACCCGCCGGTGGAGCTGCCTACGTCCATCGCCACCGTCGCAGTGACATCCCAGCCGAAATGATCGAGCCCATGCGCCAGCTTGATGCCGCCGCGTGAGACCCAGGGGTGGTCGCGCCCACGTACCTCGATGGCGGCGTCGGCGGGAAGCGTCTGTCCGGCTTTCTCGATCTTGCGCTCCCCGCTGTAGACCAGTCCGGCGAGGATCAGCGCCTGCGCCCGTGCGCGGCTTTCGGCCAGGCCGCGCTCCACAAGCAGCTGATCCGCGCGTGCCCTGGCACTCATCGCGCGCGATCCGCGAGGCTCACGAGCATCGACGGCGTCAATATCTGCGCCAGTTCCTGCGGCGGTGCTCCGTTTGCGGGATACCAGAGGTAAAGGGGGACGCCCGACCGGCCATGGCCTTCGAGAAAGCGGGTGATCTCCGGGTCGCCATTGGTCCAGTCACCGACCAGGGTTCTCACGCCCGCGCGATCGAACGCAGCGCGCACCTCGGTGGTCTCGATGGCGCCCGCTTCGTTCACCTTGCAGGTGAGGCACCAGTCGGCGGTGAAATAAACGAACACCGGCTTTCCGGAGGCGCGTGCCGAGGTAAGCGCGTGTTCGTTGAATGCGTTGGCGGCTTTGCCGGCCACGGGACGATCGAACCGCGCCAGCAGCGGAACGGCAGCGCCGCTCAGCAGGATCGCGCAGGCCGCTCCGGTGATGACGCCCCGGAAGCGCCGGTGGCTCGCTTGCGCCCGGCCCAGCCACCATAGCGCAAGGCCGAGACCTGCTGCCGTGACGGCTCCGAGCGTCAGACCGGTAACGCCCGCCTGACGCCACAGCAGCCACAGCAAGGCGGCCGCCGTCAGCGCCATCGGCACCGACAGCCAGCGTTGCGCCCGCTCCATCCATGGCCCCGGACGCGGCAGCGCGCGCTGCAGGGCAGGGACATAAGCGAGCAGGACGAAGGGAAGGGCAAGTCCGATGCCCAGCCCCGCGAACACGGCCAGCGCGGCCGGCACAGGCAACAGCAGCGCGGCCCCAAGTGCTGTCGCCATGAAGGGACCGGTGCAGGGCGTCGCAACGAACGCCACCAGCACGCCGCCCCAGAAATCGCCCCACATGCCGGGCCGGGTCGACAGGCCGCCGTCGATCTGCAACGGAGCAAGCCGGTATACGCCCGCGAGATTGAGCGCGATCGCAACGCTCAGCGCCAGCAGCAGCAGGACAACGCCGGGGCTCTGAAGCTGGAACGCCCAGCCAATGCTCTCCCCGCCCGCACGCAGCAGCAGCATCGCCCCGCCCAGGGCCGTACAGGTCGCCACCGCTCCGGCGGCATAGGCCCAGCTATCCCGGCGGGCATGAAGGGACGAGGCGGACGCGCGCAGCAGGCTCATCGCCTTGAGACTGAGGATGGGGAATACGCATGGCATGATGTTGAGGATCAAGCCGCCGAGGATCGCGCCCGAGAGCGCCACCAGCACGCTTATCCATTGGCCCGCAGCGTTGCCCGCTGGCTCAGGCACCACGCCGCGCCGCGCCTGGATCAGCAGGCCGCGCTCCGGGCCGATCCCCAGCACGCCGTCCAGCGTGAGCAATCCCTGAGGCAGATCGCGAAGGGTGACCACGAGCCTGTCGCCCGCGCGGTGGAAATCCTGCTGTGCGGCATAGCTTTTCGCTCCGGTCGCAAGCGGGAAGAAATGCGGTTTGTCGAGCGCCGCCGTACGCGGATAAGGTATCGACAGGCGAAGCGTCTCGCCCGTCGCCTGAAAGACAGCCTCCCCGCCGAGCGGACGGGGCAACGCGCGGCGCCACGCGTCGAACCGCTCCCGGTTCTCCGGTACCGTCCCGGGTCGTCCGACGATGAGGTCCAGCGCCAGCCGCCCCTGTTCAGGGACGCAGATCGCATCGGTGCAGGCGAGCCATTGCGCGTTTACCTTCACGGGAAGCGGCGTGCCTGCCTTCAGGCCAGCGGGCACCCGCAGATCCACGAGGACAGCGTAGTTCGCCTCATAGACATGGTTCATGAGGCCCGAGATGAGCAGGGTCTGCGGCACCGGATAGCGCAGCGTCCCCACGGTGACGCCCCGGGGCAGGGTCCAGTCCAGCTCCAGCCCCTTGCCCGCGTCGCCGGGGTTCTCCCAATACCCGTGCCAGCCCGGTTCCGGCCGCATCGCGAAGGCAAGCGTCACCGTCTCTCCCGGCGCGGGCGTCGCGTCCTCGGCCTGAAGGGAGGCGGCGATGTGGGGTGCGCCAGCTCTCGCAGGGGACAGCAGTTGCGCCCAGGCCGGGCCGGACCCGGCCAACGCCCAGGCGGCCAACGACAGAATGATCAAAAGAGAGCGCATATCGCGCGTCTGAGCTAGGCCGCCACAAGGTGAGGGTCAAGCCGGGAGGTTGGACGATGCGCTGGTCCTATTCGCCTGACAGGCCCAACGCGAACGGCCTCCCGCATGGGCAGGCGTCATCCTTCCAAATATTTCGCCGTCGTCTTCGCCGCGACTTCCTCGGCGGTCACGCCGGGCGCGAGTTCGATGAGCCGGAAAGGCGAATTGTGATCTGCGCGATGGAATACGCAGATGTCGGTGATGATCATGTCCACCACGTTCCTGCCGGTCAGCGGCAGGGTGCATTCGGGGATGAACTTGGCGTCGCCGTTCTTCGACGTATGCTCCATGACGACGATGATCTTCTTGACGCCCGCGACGAGATCCATCGCGCCGCCCATGCCCTTGATCATCTTGCCGGGGATCATCCAGTTGGCGATGTCGCCCCTCTCGCTCACCTCCATCGCGCCGAGCACGGTGAGGTCGATATGCCCCCCCCGGATCATCGCGAAGCTGTCGGCGGAGCTGAAATAGCAGCTGTGCGGCAATTCACTGATCGTCTGCTTGCCCGCGTTGATAAGGTCGGGGTCCTCTTCGCCCTCGAAAGGAAAAGGGCCGATGCCGAGCATCCCGTTTTCGGACTGGAGCGTCACCTCCACCCCTGCGGGGATGTGGTTCGCGACCAGAGTGGGAATGCCGATACCAAGGTTCACGTAGTAGCCGTCGCGCAGCTCTTTCGCAGCACGGGCAGCCATTTCATCGCGGGTCCACCCTTTTACGGCGGTCTGGGTGCTCATCAGGCTGTCTCCAACTGGCGGACGGTACGAAATTCGATCTTCTTGTCATAGGGCGCGCCAACGATCATGCGCTTCACATAGATGCCGGGAAGGTGGATGCAGTCAGGGTCGAGGCTGCCTGCGGGGACCACCTCCTCAACCTCGGCGATGCAGATCTTCGCGGCGGTCGCCATCGGCTGGTTGAAGTTGCGCGCGGTCTTGCGGAAGACGAGATTGCCGGTTTCATCGGCCTTCCATCCCTTGATGATGGCAAGGTCGGCGAAGATTCCGCGTTCGAGGATATATTCCTGCCCGTCGAAGACCTTCACCTCCTTGCCCTCCGCGACCTGCGTGCCCACGCCAGTTTTGGTGTAGAAGCCGGGAATGCCCGCGCCGCCCGCGCGGCAGCGCTCCGCCAGCGTGCCCTGCGGACAGAATTCCACCTCCAGTTCACCCGAAAGATACTGCCGTTCGAACTCCTTGTTCTCACCGACATAGGAACTGATCATCTTCTTCACCTGGCGGCTGCGGAGCAGCTTTCCCAACCCTTCGCCGTCGATGCCGGCATTGTTGGATGCGATGGTGAGGTCCTTGACCCCGGAGGCCCCGATGGCGTCGATCAGCCGCTCGGGAATGCCGCACAGGCCGAAGCCCCCGGCGCAAATCTGCATTCCGTCGAACAACAGCCCCTCGAGCGCCGCAGCGGCATCAGGGTAAAGTTTTTTCATGCTTGAGTCCTTCTGCCGGAGGGATTCCTGCCAGGGAGAATTCATTACGTCTGGCCACTCATCATTACCAATGGTTTGTTTTTTGCGTTAAACATAACAAATGGCTATCAGTCGGATCGCTTTCTATCATCTCGAAACCCTGCTCTGGATAGCGCGGCTAGGTACGTTCGCGGCAGCCGCCGAACGGCTCAACACCACGCAACCCGCGATCTCCGCCCGCGTCAGGGAACTGGAGGCACATCTGGGGGCGAGGCTGTTTCGCCGGGAAGGGCGCACGATGACGCTTACGCCGGCCGGCCGTGAGCTTGTGCGGGAGAGCGAACCGCTTTGGGCGCGGTTTCAGGCGGTCCTGCTGGGGTGCGGCGACATAGCTGAAGCCAGCGGTATCGTGCGTATCGGGGCCGGAGAAATCGCCGCGGCAAGCTGCCTGCCGGGTTTCGTTGCGGAGCTGAAGCACGATCTGCCCAATGTTTCTCTGGAGGTGGAGATCGCCCTGACGGCTGACCTTATCCAGCAGCTTCTGGGCGGACGGTCCGATCTTGCCTTCGCGGCGGGCAGGATCGCACATCCCGCCCTCAAGACCGCGCCGATCGGCAGTGTCGGCCTGTTGTGGCTCGCCGGGCCGGATACGATGAAGGCGTTGCGGGCCGGGCCGGACAGCGCGGTTCCGATCTGGTCGCTGTCCAGCCATTCGCCGCTCTATCGCATCATGAAGGATGCCATCACGACCTCCGGACTGTCCTATCGGTCGGTCAACCTGTGCAACAACGTGCGCACCATGATCGACATCGTCATGTCGGGCGGCGGCGTCGGCATATTCCCCCAGTCCATGGTTCAGGCGCAGGTGGCGAACGGGACGCTTGTTCCCGTGCCAGGTGCGCCCGAAATGCCGACCGTCGAATTCCAGGTGGCAATGCGCGCCGCCGAAAGCGACCCGCTGGTCCTGACGATCTTCGACCGGGCAAGCCGGTTGGACCTCAGGGCGTTCCTGCCGCAAGAGGCGTCAGATAAGCCCCGCGAGCGGGCTTGACGGGTCGGCGTACAGCCGCCGCCCCATGCGCCCGGCAAGATAGGCCATGCGTCCGCTCTCAACCGCCGCTTTCATCGCCCGCGCCATCAGGACGGGGTCTTTTGCCTCCGCGATCGCGGTGTTCATCAGGACCCCGTCGCAGCCAAGTTCCATCGCCACCGCCGCATCCGATGCGGTGCCCACGCCCGCGTCGACCAGCACAGGAACGTTCGCGCCCTCGACGATCAGGCGGATGGTCACGCGGTTCTGGATTCCGAGGCCCGAGCCGATCGGAGCGCCGAGCGGCATGATGGCAACGGCGCCCGCCTCCTCCAGCTGCTTGGCCGCGATGGGATCGTCGACGCAATAGACCATGGGCTCGAAGCCCTCTTTCACGAGGACCTCCGTCGCGCGCAGCGTCTCGCGCATGTCGGGATAGA
>DASULD010000194.1:0-3620 GCA_036278355.1 Sphingobium sp. | reverse complement strand
CCGCGACAATCACGCCAGTCGCCGCAGCCGACATCAGGGCGAATTTGGGCAGGAAATTCGTCAGGACGTCCATTGAGCCCCCTTTTTCCGCTAGAGCATCGTGTCAAAAAGAGCACCAAATTTTCATTGTGACGTCAAGGACTGTTTCCCGGTCACTTCAAAACCGATCGAATGCAGACCACGCATCATCCCGTATTATCAGTGTTCTGACTGACAGTATGTCAGCCGTCCCATTTTCCTTGAGGTGTCAATTATTATCTCCTGATCCGGAGCCCCCCCCTCATCAGCGAAGCAGTAGACTGAACCTGCCTTAGCGCGTAAGCGTGGCCTGATGGCGCCGCGTTTAACCGCCAGACTATTCGAGGTGTCCAGATCATGCGGAGATGGCGACGCGTAGCGCTCTCTCATAAGCGCGAATCGAACCAAAGGCAGACGCTCGGCGATCGTAATACGACAGCCCGTTCAGAGTCCGAGCGTGGCAATATCCAACCTTCAGCAAGGCGATACAGCATGAAAAGATGGGCAACACTTGCGGCAATCGGCGCAGCAACCACCCTCTCGGTTCTCGCGCCATGCGTGGCGGCCGCGCAGGAAGCCGTCCGGCCTGCGACCGACGTTGATGCCTTGTTCCGAGACCAGGATCCGCGCCTTCACCGCAACAAGCAGGCAGCGTGGCACATCATGAATGACCTGCTCGCGGCCGGTCACTGGGACAAGGCGGATCACTGGCTGACCGAGCGCTACATCCAGCACAATCCCAATGTCCCCAACGGTCGCCAGGCAGTTATCGATTTCTTCAACAGCCCTGGCATCAAGCCGAAGCCGGTTCCAGCCCGGCTCGAGACTCCGGTGGTCAGCGTGGTAGCAGAGGGCGATCTCGTCGTCGTGGTAACCGTGGCGACTCTCCCTCGACCCGACGATCCATCACGCACCTACACGACAAGCTGGTTCGACATGTGGCGGTTCGTCGATGGCAAGGCGGACGAGCATTGGGACGGCGCCACGCTGATGGCAGCCCAATAGGTTCGTTTCCTGAACCTGTGCAGCGTCAGCCCCTTGATGCACGCGTAGCCGATATACTGGTCCGGCGTGAGAAGGGTATTTTGAGGAGGCGCCAGAAACTGTATGAGTCATGTTTCATGGAGGTGGGCAAATGGGCGCAACTCTCGAGTGCGGCAGATCCCTGTCGAAGGGGTACAAATTCTCGGCGAGGCGGACGCCCCGGTCGAAATTCGCTTTGATACCAATGAGATCAGCCGAATGCCGATCGGGTCGGGGTTGACCGAGGCATGAGCGCCCCTGTTCTGGAAACCGCGCTCGCCTCCAATGGAGAGGAGTTCCAGGCCAACGCCGCCCGCAACCGAGCCCTGGCCGAGGAACTTCGCGCCAGGGTCGCCGCCGCCGCGCTCGGAGGACCGGAAAGCGCGCGCGGCAAGCACATCGAGCGCGGCAAGCTGTTGCCGCGCGACCGGGTCGAGAGGCTGCTCGACCCCGGCTCTCCTTTCCTTGAGATCGGGCAGCTTGCCGCAACCGGCTTGTATGGAGACGAGGTTCCCGGCGCGGGTATCATTGCCGGCATCGGGCGGGTATCCGGGCGGCAGGTAATGATCGCGTGCAACGATGCCACGGTAAAGGGCGGCACTTATTACCCGCTGACGGTCAAGAAGCACCTGCGGGCCCAGGAGATCGCACAGGAAAACCGCCTGCCCTGCATTTACCTCGTCGATAGCGGCGGCGCGAACCTGCCCAATCAAGCGGATGTTTTTCCTGATCGCGACCATTTCGGCCGCATATTTTACAATCAGGCGAATATGAGCGCCAAAGGCATATCGCAGATCGCGTGCGTCATGGGAAGTTGCACGGCGGGCGGCGCTTATGTCCCGGCGATGTCTGACGAGAGCATCATCGTGCGCAATCAGGGCACGATCTTTCTGGCCGGGCCACCGCTGGTGAAGGCCGCGACAGGCGAGGAGATCAGCGCCGAGGATCTTGGCGGCGGCGATCTGCATGCCAGGAAATCTGGCGTGGTCGATCATCTGGCGGAGAATGACGCACATGCGCTGACGATTGTGCGGGATATCGTCAGCCACCTTGGCCCCGCGCACAAAACCGACCTTGATCTCAAGGAACCTCGCCCGCCCAAATACGATCCCGAAGAGCTTTACGGCATCGTCCCCCAGGACGTCCGCGCGCCCTATGACGTCCACGAAGTCATCGCGCGGCTGGTCGACGGCAGCGAATTTCACGAGTTCAAGGAGCTCTACGGCAGCACACTCGTTTGCGGGTTTGCGCACATCTGGGGCATGCCGGTCGCAATCCTCGCCAACAATGGCGTGCTGTTCAGCGAGAGCGCGGTCAAGGGCGCGCATTTCATCGAACTGGCCTGCCAGCGGCGCGTGCCGTTGCTGTTCCTACAGAACATCTCGGGCTTCATGGTCGGCGGCAAATATGAGGCGGAGGGCATCGCCAAACATGGCGCGAAGCTGGTGACGGCTGTGGCGACGGCGCAGGTGCCCAAGGTCACGGTGCTGATCGGTGGCAGTTTTGGCGCGGGAAATTATGGCATGTGCGGGCGGGCCTATTCGCCCCGTTTCCTCTTTACATGGCCGAATGCGCGGATCAGCGTGATGGGCGGCGAACAGGCCGCCTCCGTGCTGGCGACTGTTCACCGCGACGCGGACAAATGGACGCCAGAGGAGGCCGAGGCGTTCAAGGCGCCGATCCGCCAGAAATATGAAGATGAGGGCAATCCCTACCACGCCACCGCGCGGCTATGGGACGATGGTATCATCGACCCCGCGCAGACGAGAGATGTGTTGGGGCTGGCCTTCGCGGCTTGCCTGAATGCGCCAGTAGCGGAGGCACCTCGCTTCGGGGTGTTCCGGATGTGATGAAGTCCCTTTTGATTGCCAATCGTGGCGAGATCGCCTGCCGGATCATCCGCACGGCACGGGCAATGGGTATCCGCACAGCGGCGGTTTATTCTGATGCGGATGCCAATGCGCTGCACGTGCGCTCCGCTGACGAGGCTGTGCATATCGGACCGAGCGCAGCGCGCGAATCCTATCTCGTGGGCGAGAAGATCATCGCTGCGGCGAAGCAGACCGGCGCGGAGGCGATTCACCCCGGCTATGGCTTCCTCTCGGAAAATGCGGAGTTCGCACAAGCTGTGATCGACGCAGGGCTGGTCTGGGTCGGCCCGCGCCCTGCCAGCATCACCGCGATGGGTCTCAAGGATGCGGCCAAGACACTGATGGCCGAGGCGGGCGTGCCCGTGACGCCCGGCTATATGGGCGAGAACCAGAGCCCGGCCTTCCTCGCAAGCCAAGCCGCCGAAATCGGTTATCCCGTCCTCATCAAGGCGGTCGCGGGCGGCGGCGGCAAGGGGATGCGCAAAGTCGAGGCGGAGGCGGACTTTGCCGACGCGCTCGCCTCCTGCCAGCGCGAAGCCGCAAGCTCGTTCGGCGAGCCCCGAGTATTGATCGAAAAATATATCCAGCGCCCGCGCCATATCGAGGTGCAGATATTCGGCGACACCCACGGCAATATCGTCCATCTGTTCGAACGCGACTGCTCGCTCCAGCGCCGCCACCAGAAGGTGATTGAGGAGGCCCCCGCGC
>DASULD010000193.1:0-4584 GCA_036278355.1 Sphingobium sp. | reverse complement strand
TGCGCATGGAGACGCAGCTTCACATTCTCTCCGCCGATGGTGGGCCCGTGGTGCTTAGTGATGGCCGATCCTTTCCGGTCGATGGTCCCGCGAACGGAGACGATCCGATGGCTTTCATCTGGCTGCCGGCCTTCCGCGCGGGAGGGCACGAACCGTTGGAGCGGCGGCTGGCGCAGGCAGGCCCATTGATCGACTGGCTTCATCGCCAATCGGAACGGGGGGCGGTGATCGGAGCGAGCGGGGCAGCGTCGACCCTACTGATGGCGGGCGGTTTCACCGCCGATCTTGCGGTTCCGGTGGCAAGGGCTATGCAGCCGCTGACGCGCGCCCTGTTCCCGCGCCAGCCGTTCGAGGAGCGGTTCGGGCTGGTCGATCACGGCCATCTGCTGATCAGCAACGGCATGGGCAACGACCTGCAGCTGATCATCCGGGTGCTGGAGCGTATGATCTCCCCCGATATCGCCCGATGGCTTTCGTCGATCATAGGGCAGGACTATGAGGAGAAGGAGCTGCTCGCCCCTGACCCAATGGTCGCCAAGGCACAGTTGTGGATCGAACAGCGTTTCACCGGGCCGATCAACATGACCGAGCTGGCCCGCCATCTGTCGACGAGCCCCGCCACTCTTAATCGCCACTTCCACAGGGCATTGGGGCTGTCGCCCAAGGCATATGTGGGGCAACTCCGCTTCCAGGCGGCCGTGCGCATGCTCGAGAAATCCACGCGCTCAGTGGACCAGATCGCACAGCTGGTCGGCTATTCGGATAGCCGGCTGTTCCGGGCAATGTTCCGCCAACATGCTGGCATGACCGCAAGCGAATGGCGCGCGAATCCGCGGCAGAAATAAAAGCTGACTGACAGGCCCCTTCCCGATCGGGAACGGGCCTGCTTTGATCAGTTGTTGCTGCCTACGGCATGGTGAGCGGCGATCCATCCGAAGATGAAGGAGGCGCCTATGCTGGCGCCAGCCGCCGGGTAGCAGCGGCCCATCACCGACGCCGTGGAATTGCCGGTGGCATAAAGACCATCGATCACCGATCCGTCAGCACGCAGGACACGCGCATTCTCGTCGGTTACAATACCGCCGGACGTGCCGACGTCACCCGGCACGATCTCCATGACATAGAAAGGCGGTTTGTCGATCTTGCCCAGATTGGGATTGGGCTTGACCGTCGGATCGCCGAAGCAGTTGTCATAGCCACGGCCGCCTCGGTTGAAGTCCAGATCCTTGCCGGTTTCGCAATAGCCGTTGAACTTCTCGATCTCCGCCTTCAGGCCGGCGGGGTCGATGCCGGCAATGCTCGCCAGCTCCTCGATCGAATCCGCCTTCTTCATCATGCCGCTGTCCAGCCAGGACTGAGGCGTCTTGCCGGGCGGATAATAGCCCCAGGCATAGCGTTTGCGGTGGCGACTATCGAGGATGACATAGGCAGGCACGTCATTGCGATACAGCCGCTGGCCGTTCTCCATATAGGAGCCGCTTTCGTTCAGGATGCGACGGCCATGACGGTTGACGATGATGCAATGCGGCTTGGAAATGTCGGTATTGTGCATGTTCGCCGGGCCGCCTTCGGGCAAGACCGTCCCCGGAACCCACCAGGCCTGGTCCATCAGGTCCAGCGCGGCGCCATGCCGCTCGGCGATCTGGATCAATTCTCCGGTGTCGCCGGGATTGGCGTTTGTCCATTCGACCGAACTGGGCTGCGGACCGTATTTCCGGCGCATCTCCGCGTTGTGAGAAAAACCGCCGGCGTTGATCAATACGCCGTCGCGGGCACCGATACGCAAAGTCCTGCCGTCATGCTCGGCAAGGACGCCGACGATCCTGCCATCCTCCTCGATCAGTTCGGTGATCGAGTAGTCGGTGCGCATGTCGACGCCGGCCTTGTCCGCCAGCATCAACAGACGACCCTGCAGCGCGCCGCCGAAGCTGAGTATCGGTTTCCCGCGCTTTGCGACGACACGAATGCGCCACAGCAGCTTCAATCCCTCCCACATGCCGCGGGGGGTACGTGTGGCGAGGCCGATAATGCCCGCCTTGTCCGTCGGCAGCGGCATCACCATTGGTCCCAGTCGCAGCTTGTCGAACAGCGGCCCCATCTCGCGCGCGTCCAGCATCGGCGCGCCGATGGAGCGGCTGCGGGTCACGCCGCCGGGCCGGTCGTCATAATAGTCCGACCACCCCTCGGTGTGCAGCCATTTCATGCCCTGCTCTTCCAGCCATTTCAGCATGACGGGACCGTTGCGCAGATAGGCTTCCTTCCGTTCCGGCGTAGCGCCAGGTCCGGCATCGTTGCCGACGGTCGCATCCATGTAGGTGCGCGCCATCTCGTGGCTGTCCTTGATGCCTTTGGCTTTGATGATGTGGTTGTTGGGCACCCACAATACGCCACCGGACATGGCGGTCGAACCGCCCAGCTTGTCGGTCTTCTCCAAAATCAGCGGCGTCTTGCCGATAGACTTCAGATACAGCCCGGCCGCCATAGCCCCACCGCCCGATCCGACGATGACGAAGTCGGCGACCTCGTCGAACTTCGTCTCGTCCATTCAGTCCACCTTCCCGACATATTCGTGATAGACGCGGTGGAAATTGCTGATCTCCACCTCCTGCACCGGATTGGTCCGGGCCGCCTTGAAGGCCTGGGACTTCATGCCCTTCTGCACTTCCTCCATATTCTGGAAGTCTTGCTCCAGAATGAGCCCCCAATTAAGGGCGCGCCACTTGCCGTCGCTGCCGTCGCCGCCATCTTCCACCTCGACCTGGAGTTCCGTCCCCGGCGCGTAGCGCTCCAGCACATTGATCTCGAAGATGCACCTGTCCGGATCGTCGCCATAGGGGCGGGCGCGGTAGAAGAGCACGTTGGTCGCCTGTTGCAGGAAGACGAGGTTGGGGAAGATGTTCCAGTCCGTTCCCGCCTTCATCAGCTGCTCGCCGGTCACCGCCGGGAAGGGACGCCCGCTCTTGGCCGATTCCTCCGCATGGAACTGGGCGAATGCCCCGTACATGGTGAACGGATCGACCCCTTCGGGCAATTCCATCAGGCGCTTGGCCGCGGCCAACATTTCCTTGGTGGTGGTCGCCTGGAGCGTATCCCAGATCTCCTTGTTGAATTCGTAGAAGCCCTTGCGGATGTCGCCGCTCTGATCGCTGATGCGTGGACTGGGCAAGCCGAAAAGCGCGGTCGGCGCATAGCCGAACATCGCATGTTTTCCATAAGCCTTCGAATAGGTGTAGTCGTCCTGATAGGCGAGCAACTGCCGGTGTGTCGTCTGCACATGATAGCCCTCCATGAAGGCCTCCTGCGCGGTCTTCCAGTTGCAGGGCATGATGATCCGCTTGCGCCAGGCGTAGCGCATATGCTCTATCTCGAACGGATCGAGGATCGTCTTGGCTTCACCCAGAAAATCCTCCAGGCTCTCGCTGTCCGGGTCCATATTGATGAAGACCCAGCCGCCCCATTGCCCGACCTTCACCTTTTGCAGGGTTACGTCTTCGTCCGGCAGCGCTTCGCCCCAGTCATGACGGTCAACGATCTCGGTCGGCTTGCCGTCCAGGCTCCACTGCCAGCCATGATATTTGCAGTGGAACTTGCCCATCCGGCCACAGCCTTCGGTCAGGCGGCGTCCCCTGTGGGGACAGACGTTGAAATAGGCGGCAATCGTTCCGTCCTTCTGGCGGACCACAGCGATAGATTCATCCGCTATGTCATATGTGTAGAAATCACCCGCGTTGGGGATTTCTTCCGCACGGCACGCTACCTGCCAGATCCGGGGCCAGAGCCTTTCCTTTTCCAACTGCACATAGTCGCGCGAGATATAGGCGTCGACCGGGATGCGATCGGCCGTCACGCGGGCTTTCTGCCTCGACATGCTGATCATCTCGTTCATTGTCCGATCCTCTCCTTGCTTCGACTTCAGACCAATCAGCTTTTGGCCGGTCCCTGGGGGAAACGCATGTCGAATACGCCTTCCGCTATACGGTTGAGCAGCACTTCTATCGCACCACCGGCAATCATCCATCCCCGTGTGCGGCGCAGGCAATATTCGACCAGGCTGTCCTGGCTGTAGCCCGCGCCGCCCATGACCTGAATCGCCTCGTTGGCGCATTCGAAACCGGCGCGGTTGCATGCGACCTTGGCAATGGCGGTCTCCTCCGGCGAAGGCAGGCCCGCGTCCGCATTCGTCGCCGCGCGATACAGCAGCAATTGCGCCGCATCGAGTTTCAGCTTCATCTCCGCGAACTTCCACTGCAATCCCTGAAATTCGCACAGCGCCTTGCCGAACTGCCTGCGCGTCTTCGCATGCTCGACCGCCGCATTGAAGGCGTAGCGGCCGAGCGCCAGGCTGCGCGCCGTATTGCCGATGCGCTCGACATTGAAACCGGACATCTGCTTCTTGAAGCCGCCCGGCCCCAACAGAACCTTGTCCTTGGGGACATAGACATTGTCGAAGAACAGCGGGTTCCATTCCTCGCCCGACAGGAAGCGTATTGGTTTGCCGAAGGTGAAGCCCTCCTGACCCCGCTCGATCAGCACCGATCCGATATTGCCGGTGCCCGGCCCGTAGCGCACATAGACCAGGAACAC
>DASULD010000192.1:0-9481 GCA_036278355.1 Sphingobium sp. | reverse complement strand
CTCGCGCAGGTCGGGCGAGCGAACCAATACGAACCGCCACGGCTGGGCATTTCCGACCGAAGGCCCGCTGCTGGCGATATCGAGCAACTCGTCGATCATGCCGTCCGGTAACTGGTCGCGGCGGAAATGTCGCACGTCGCGCCGCCAGGCGAACAGAGTGTCCAGTTCGCGGCGGAAGTTTTCACTGAAAACCGGCTTGCTCATCGTGCTTCCCCGGCAATTGCCAGCAGGCGGTCCGCGCGGACATGGCGTTCCAGATCGGCCGCCAGTTCGTCGAGCGCGGCATCGACCACAGCGTCCTGGTCCAGCCCGTTCGATGCACCACCGATCCAGCAGCGGCGCTGTTCTGCAAGATTGAACAGTCCGTGGACATAGCAGCCCGCGATCCGGCCATCGGGGCTGACCGCGCCTTCCACGCGGCCGTCGGTCATACGCAGCAGTGGCGAGGCCTCGCCCGTAGTGAGGCCGCAATGGATTTCGTAGCCCGCAAAACCGCTGCCATCGGCAATTCGAGTGCCGCGCACCTCGCGCACGGTCTTGTCCTGGCGGATCACGGTATCTACCGGCAACAGGCCCAGAGCGGCGACAGTCTCCGCCGGACCTTCCACCCCGTCGGGATCGGCAATGGTTCGGCCCAGCATCTGGTAACCGCCGCAGATGCCAAGCGCCCTCCCGCCACGCCGCACGTGGGCTGCCAGATCCACATCCCAGCCTTGCGCCCGCAGAAACCGGAGGTCGGCAATGGTTGCCTTGGTGCCTGGCAGGATCACCAGCGCGGCAGTGGCCGGGATCGGGCTGCCCGGCGGAACCATGGTCAGCTTCACCCCCCGTTCCTGGGCCAGCGGATCGAAATCGTCGAAATTGGCGATGCGCGAGAGCATGGGAACCGCGATCTCGATCGCCCCCGCACCAGCCTCGGGCCGGTCGAGCGTGACGGCATCCTCTGCCGGAAGCAGCCGCGCCGCTTGCAGCCAGGGCACTACGCCCAGCCCCTCCCAGCCGGTCAGGTCGGCGATCGCGGCATAGCCATCGTCGAACAGCGAAACTTCGCCGCGAAATTTGTTGATCAGAAAACCCCGGATCATGACGGCATCTTCCGCCTCGATCACCGCCTTTGTGCCGACAATGGAAGCGATCACCCCGCCGCGATCAATATCGCCGACCAGCACGACCGGAACCTGCGCGGCTCTGGCAAAGCCCATGTTGGCGATGTCCCCTGCGCGCAGGTTGATCTCTGCCGGACTGCCCGCGCCTTCGACCACCACAATGTCGGCCTCTGCGCGCAGACGATGGTAGGACGCCAACACCGCATCCAGCAGTTCGCCCTTGCGGCTACGATAATATTCCGCGCCCAGCGTGCCCTGTACTTTGCCATGCACGATCACCTGCGCCGAACGATCCGACTGCGGCTTGAGCAGAACCGGGTTCATATCGACCGACAACGGTGCGCGGCAAGCCAGAGCCTGCAAGGCCTGCGCGCGGCCGATTTCTCCGCCATCGGCGGTTACTGCGGCGTTGTTCGACATATTCTGCGGCTTGAACGGCAACACCTTCATGCCGCGATTGGCGAGCAGGCGGCACAGCCCCGCGACCAGCACCGACTTGCCGACGTCCGATCCGGTCCCCTGCAACATCAATGCAGCCATTCTGTAGCCCCCACGCAAAGCCATAACAACAGACAGGCGCGCTGGAAGACCCGCAATGCGCAGCGCAGATCGGCCGGGACAGGGCGCGGCCCATCACCCAGCGTCTGCCGTGCGATCCACTCCCCGTCATAGAACGCCCCGCCACCCAGCGTCACGCCCAGCGCACCCGCCATCGCGCTTTCCGGCCAGCCCGCGTTAGGGGACAGGTGGCGACCAGCGTCGCGCCACATGATCTGCCATCCTCCGCTTGCCGAAAGGCAGATCAGCACGCCCGATAGCCGCGCGGGAATCCAGTTCAACGCATCGTCCATCCGCGCGCTGGCTTTGCCGAACAACTCATAACGCGCATCGCGGTGGCCGATCATGCTGTCGGCCGTGCTGATGGCCTTGAAGGCGAACAGGCCGGGTAGGCCAAAAATCAGGAACCAGAAGGCAGGGGCGATGATGCCGTCGCAGAAGCTCTCGGCCAGCGTTTCGGTGGCGGCGGCGGCAATACCCGCTTCGTCCAGCGCCGCCGTATCGCGCCCGACGGTAAGCGACAGGGCTGCGCGCGCGCTGGCTAGATCACCCCGTTCAAGCGGAGTGGCCACGGCCGAAACGTGCTGCCACAGACTGCGCTGCGCAAGGCCGGTGGTGGCGAGCAGGACCACGCCAAGCATCCCGGCCCAGCCTGTCGCCAGTCGCTCGACCCCCCAGCCGATCCCGCCGCCCACGGCCAGCAGCGCCAGCATTGCAGCGATACCGCCCGCCAGCTGGAACCCCGCGCGGTTCCAGCGCCGGTCCATCGCTGTGATCAGGTGACCAGCCCATGTCACCGGATGGCGCACCCGGCGCTGCAGCCAGGCCGGATAGCCCAGCGCGGCCTCTGCCATGAGGGCCGCCAGCAGCTGCTCTGGCCGGTCCAGCGTCACGGTAGCCTTGCCACCGGCACGATCAGCGGCGCGCCTTCCGCGTCCTGCCCAGCGTGGACGCGCACACCATATGCGGCTTCGAGCACGGCCGGGTTCATCACTTCGCCCACCGGCCCGGCGGCGATGATCGCGCCTTCCTTCATCACGATCACCCTGTGGGCCAGCCGCGCGGCCTGCGTCAGGTCATGCAGCACCACGGCAACGCCCGCGCCCTGCGCGGCGGCGGCGCGCAGGCAGGCGGCGGCATCGAGCTGGTGTGCCGGATCGAGGCTGGCGAAGGGTTCGTCGGCCAGGATCCAGCGCGGTTCGCCCGCCAGCACCCGCGCCAGCAGCACGCGGGCCTGCTCGCCGCCCGATAGCCGCTGCGCCTTGCGGGCGGCCAGATGCGCGCAGTCGGCGGCAACCATCGCGGCATCGATCGCAGCCTCGTCCTCTGCACCTAGCCCCCATCGCCCGCAGTGCGGCAGGCGGCCGAGCGCGACGAGCGTGCGAACGTTGACGTTCCAGTGGATGTCCGCCTGCTGCGGCAGCAGGCCAATCAGGCTTGCGCGCTCTTGCGGGGGCATCGCGTGGAGGGACTGGCGGTTTAGCTGGACGAGTCCCGCATCGGGCTTTCGCAGGCCCGCGAGGCAAGACAGCAGCGTGGACTTGCCCGCGCCGTTCGCGCCCAGGATCACGGTGATCTCGCCCGCTGTCAGCGCGCCGGTCACGCCATGCAGCACAGGCCGACCCCGCAGGGTGAGCGAGATTTCGTCGAAGCGCAGATCCATCACGCGACCTCCCGCCGCATCCGGAATAGCAGGGCAAGGAAGAACGGCGCGCCGAGGCTGGACATCGCGATGCCCAGCCGCATTTCGGAACCGGAAGGCAGCATTCGCACAAGGCTATCGGCCAGCACCACCAGGATGGCCCCCGCGAGCGCCGAGGGGATCAGAAGTGCCGATGGCCGGTCATCCACCAGCGGGCGCATGATGTGCGGCACCATCAGGCCAACGAAGCCGATGATCCCGGCAACTGCCACCGATCCTCCCACCGTCAGCCCCACCCCCAGCACGATCAGCCATTGCAACCGGGCCATGTCCACGCCGAGTGAGCGCGCCGCAGCCTCGCCCAGCGTCAGCGCATCGAGCGCGGGAGCGGCGCGCAGCAGCGCGGCCATGCCCAGTACCGCCGGGATCAGGGCGAGGCGCACGTCGTCCCAGCTGCGATCGACCAGCGCCCCCATCAGCCAGGTGACGATTTCGGAACTGGCAAAGGGCGTGGGTGCCAGGCTGATCAGCAGGCTGGTCAGCGATCCGGTCAGGCTGGCAAGGATCACGCCTGCCAGCGTGAACAGGATCAGGCTGCCCGAACGGCCCGCCAACAGAGCCAGCGCCGCCATGCCAAGCGCTGCGCCCGACAGGGCAAAGACCGGCAGCAGCCAGGCCTGCACCGCATAGCCGAAGAACAGGGAGATCACCGCGCCCAGCGCCGCGCTTGAGGAAACGCCGAACAGCCCCGGATCGGCCAGCGGGTTGCGGAGGTAGCCCTGCATCGCCGCACCCGCCATGCCCAGGCACATACCAACCAGCGCCCCGGCACAGGCGCGCGGCAAGCGCAGCTCCATGACGATCAGCGACTGAAGGTCTCCCGCCAGCCAGTTATCGAAGGCGATCCAGTGCCGTCCCGCCATCAGCGACAGCAGCAGCGCCGTGAGGAGGGAAGCGAGGAGCGTGAGGTTGAGCTTCATTGCGTGTCTCCCAACTCTCGCCTAACCTCTGCCAGCCGCGCCAGCGAGCGGATGATCACCGGGCCGCCGCAGTGGAGCAGATTGGATGGATAGTCCGCGATGCGGAAGTGCCGTCCGGCCTTCTTCAGCGCGGGGTGGGACAGCATCCGGTTGGCGTCCCCGTCACCCGCGCCCATGTCGGCGCGCCCGGCGAGCAGCACCTTGGGTGGACTGAGGAACATTCCTTCAAGCGACAGGATATCCCATTTGCGCATGTCCAGTTCCGGGCTGGAGTTGCGAAAACCGGTGTGGGTCAGCAGTTCGTCGGCCAGCGTGCCCTTGCCGGGCACCAGCCCGCTGCCCTGCCAGATCAGCGCCGGCGCGGCGGCGCCTGCCCAGCGGCTCTGGGTCAGCGCAGCGTCGATCCGCCGGTTGAGCGCGCGCCCGGCTTGCTGCCGCCCGATCCGCGCGGCGATCTCGGCAATCTGCGCCTTATTTTCGGCGACCGTTTCGGGGACGGTGACCTGCATCAGCGGGATGTCGAGCCGCTGCAGCGCAGCGATGGTCTGCACCGAGACGTGCGGCCCCGCGATGACCAGATCCGGCCTTGCGGCAATCACGTCCTCGGCACTGCCACTCGTCGCCGGATAGCGCGATGCCCAATCGAGCGGCACCGAGGTGGCGCGGGAATCCTGCGAATAGGAACTGATCGCCGCGATCTGTCCGGGCGCGGCGACCTCTCTCAACACGGCATCGATGCAAGGGTTCATCGAGACAATGCGCTCGACGGCGGTCGGCCGGTCCGCAGGCCCCTGCGCGGAACTGCTGCACCCCGCGAGCAAGAGAATGGCAAGAAGGCCTGTTGCCCTCAAAACTCGACGCCTTTCTGTGCCTTGAACCCGGCCTTGAAGGGATGCTTCACTTCCTGGAATTCGGTGACGAGATCGGCGATCTCGATCAGTTCAGGCTTGGCGTTGCGCCCGGTGACGCAGATATGTTTCTCCAGCGGGCGAGCTTTGAGGAATTCGACGATTTCGGCGATCGGCAATGTATCGTCGCGCAGCACGATGTTGAGTTCATCGAGAATGATGAAGTCATAGGCGGGATCGAGGATCAGCGCCTTCGACCGCTCCCAAGCGCTGCGTGCCGCTGCAATGTCGCGTGCGCGGTCCTGCGTGTCCCAGGTGAACCCGTTGCCCATCACATCGAAGGTCAAAAGATCGGGATTGGCGGCGAAGAAGGCCTTCTCGCCGGTGTCCCAGCTACCCTTCACATATTGCAGGATGCCGACCTTCATCCCCCAACCCACGCTGCGGATCGCCATGCCAAAGGCGGAGGAGGACTTGCCCTTGCCGTTTCCGGTGTGGACGATCAGGAGACCGCGCTCGATGGTCTTGCGCGCCTGGATCTTGTCGCGCGCAATCTTCAGCTTTTTCATGCGCTCATTGTGGCGGGTGTAGTCGTTATCGTCCATCATCGTGCTGACCTCCAGGCTTGCAATGCCATGTTAAGTTTAGCCCAATCCGTATCCGAACCCGGTATGCCGAACCGCAGGTGTTCGGGTCTGTCGACAAAGGGCCGCACCAATATCCCGGCCCGGCACAGGTGAGTGAACAGGCCAGGCGCGTCGGCGGCTCGGCACAGCCTGAAATTGGCGGTACCACCGGCATCCTCCAGCCCGTGGCTCAACAACAATGCCGTAAGCCGCGCGCTACCTTGCGTCAGCCGATGCCGCTGCAAGTCCTGCCATGCCCGATCACCATAGGCTGCGGTTCCAATGGCTATCGCTGGTCCGGATATCGGCCAGTCGCCGAGCAGGCTACGTAAATCGCGGATGACAGGTTTGCTGGCGATAACGAAGCCCAGCCGAACACCGGCGAGGCCGAAGAACTTGCCGAACGAGCGCAGCACGATCGCGCCATTGCGATGGGGCAGCATGCTGACTTCCGGCATGGCGTCGGCAAAGGCCTCGTCGACGATGCGGATATTGCGAAGTCGCTGGAGCTTGCGTGCCTCGATCACCGCACCGTCGGGATTGTTGGGATTGGCGCAGACCATCAGGTCAGCGTCGCGCGCCTTGTCGAATGGTAACACCGGGGCTTCCGGCCAGGCGGCGCGGTAGCCAGAATAACCGTGCCCGATGATCGCCGCACGCTCCGCCGGCAACAGCCGGGCCAGCAGGCGGATGGCAATGTCGCTTCCTGGCACTGCGGCGATCTGTTCGGTGCTGTTCACGCCGAACACGCGCGCTGCCGCAAGTTCCAGCTGCTCCAGCGCAGCGGTGGAAGGCAGGGCTTGCCAAAGGTGCGGCTCGATTGTCGGCACCGGCCAGGCCCAGGGGCTGATGCCGGTGGACAGGTCCAGCCAGGGGCGGGGCGCGGCCGGATAAAGCCGCGCCGCCGCCGCTATCTGACCGCCGTGCCACATCAATGCGGCATGCGGATCCACGAAATCGGCCCGGCTCAGAAGGCCAACCGCACGCCCGCATAAGCGGCGCGGCGCGGTGTGCCATAGCGATAGCTGGTCTCGTACTGCTCGTTGAACAGGTTTTCGATCCGGCCATAGAGTTCTATGTTATGCGTCACCGGGAAGGCAGCGCGCAGATCGACCAGGACATAGCCATCGAGCTTGCGGGTGTTCGAGTCATTGTCGAAGCTTGCCCCCACATGAGTGATCGTCGCCCCGGTCTTCAGCCCGAATGACCAGTCATAGTCGACCGACATATTGACGCTGTGCCGGGGACGCCGCACCAGATCGAGGCCGGTGGCGACGTTGATCGCGTCGACATAGCCATAATTGGCCTGCACCCGCAGGGCGTCGACCGGCTTCAAGGTCAGCGTGAACTCGAGGCCCTGCGCCCGCGCCTTGGCGACATTGTCATAAGTGCCGAAGGGCCGGTTTGTGCAGATGCCAGTGAGCGGCGCCGCGCAACCGATGAAGTTGATCAGATTTCGCGTGTCGCGGTGGAACCAGGTGGCCCCCACTTCGATCCTGCCGTCCAGCAGCTTCTGTGTGATGCCGGCGTCCCAACTACGCGCGCTCTCGGGCTTCAGCGTCGTGTTGCCGTAGTCGCTGAACAGCTGGAACAGGGACGGCGTCTTGAAGCCTTCGCCATAGCTGGCGCGCAGAACCGTGCTGCCCTCATTCGGGGTGAACACGGCGCCCGCGGAGAATGTCGCCTTGCCGCCGAAGGTATCGTGATCGTCATGGCGCAGCCCCGCGCTCAGGGTCAGGCCGGTAATCGGCTTGGCGCTCAGCTGTCCGTAGAAGCTGTTGATCCGGGCATCTGCTGTGGCGAAGGGACTGCCATAGCTCGACGTGCGGAAGCTGGCCTTCTCGGTTTCGGCGCCGAAGGTGGCGCTCACCGCGTCGCTGACCTCGACGTTACCCTGATATTCGAACCGCTCGTTGCGCCCCTTGGCGTTGAAGGTCTCGAATTCCGTGCCCCCGGTCAGGTCGATGTTCCGGCGGCGCGTATCGGTCAGGGCAAAGGCAATGCGGTTGCGCAGGCGACCATCAAAGAGGGCCGCGTTCAGACCGGCATAGCCGATCAGTTCCTTGGTCCTAGCGAACTCGGGCGTGTCGCCAAAGGTGAAGTTCGGCGGCGGGAAGCCATCGATGCCGGTTTTGCCATCGGAGTACCAGCCGCGCAGATCGACCGACACCGCATCTGAAAGCGCAATGTTGAACTTCGTGTTTGCGCCGAAGTTGCGGTAGCCGTCCCGTTCCTTGCCGCCGCGCGTTTCATTGAAGGTCGACAAGCCGTCGGTGCGCAGATAGCCCGCGCCGACGCTGGCCGAGACCGGACCGAATTTGCCCGACAGATTACCGACCACCCGCGCGGTATCGCGCCAGCCATATTCGCCGCTCAGATTGACGGCGAGCTTTTCGGTCGGCGCGCGGGTGACAATATTCACCACGCCGCCAATGGCCTGACTACCCCACAGCACCGATTGCGATCCGCGGACAACTTCGATCCGCTCGATATTGCCGGTCAGCAGGTTGCCGAAGTTGAAGCCGCCGCCGGGCGTGGAAGGATCGTTGAGCTTCACCCCGTCGATCAGCGCGGCGGTCTGGTCGCTCTCCGCCCCGCGAATGTGGACCGAGGTGCTTGTGCCAAGTCCGCCATTGCTGGTGACGGTGGTGCCAGGCACGGAACGCAGAAGGTCGGCAACGGCTACCGACTGGCGGGTAGTGATATCATCAAGGGTGATGACGATCACCGACTGGGCGACCTCGCTTGTGGATTGCTGGGTGCGGCCCGCCGAAACGATGATGGCGTCGCCGTCCTCGGCATGAACGGCAACAGGCAAAAGCACCGCGGACACCAGCAAGGCAGTTTTAAGAATACACATGGGTTCCCCCTTTTGAACAACGTCAAAAGAGCCGCCGCGTGTGGAGCGGGACCACCGCATGCGACTCAGGCTAAGTCGTCACGCGAGGGATTCCTCGATCATCACCCGGCACACCCCGTCCGCGCGAAAGAACGACCGCTACAGGCAGGTCTCCTGGCTCTCGGGTCAGTGTCGACGGCTTCACCTTCCCGGCCCGAAGGCCAGTGGCGTAACGAAGCGGCGACTCGCCGATCACAGTTGCGGGGGCAGCTCCGGATCATGGCGAATGGCCATTCCCGGATTCCCTATTCATCCCATCTCTGGGAACCTGTAACGGGAGGGCCTATGTCGCAGCGAAGCATGAAAGGCAAGTGGGAGCGGTATGGGCAGGGTAGTTCTGGTGCTGGGTGGCGCACGATCGGGTAAGAGCGGCTATGCCGAAACACTGGGCGATGCCTTGGCAGGCCCGCATATCTACATCGCCACCGCGCAAGCGTTCGATGAAGAAATGACCTGGCGCATCGCCCGCCACCGCGCTGACCGGGCCGGTCACTGGCAAACGGTCGAATGTCCGCTGGAATTACCCGAGGCAATTGAGGCGCACGACGCCAAGGATAGCGTCATTCTGGTCGACTGCCTGACCCTGTGGCTCAGCAACCTCATGTTCGGGGAGCATGAGGTTGCGGACGCGCGCGACAGGCTGGCCGGGGTCCTACCGGCGGTTAAGGGCACATTGCTGCTGGTGTCCAACGAGGTAGGCCAAGGCATTGTCCCGGATAATGCCTTGGCCCGGCGGTTTCGCGATGAGGCGGGCTGGCTTAATCAGGCCATGGCGCGCGCGGCAGACGAGGTATGGTTTGTGACTGCGGGTATTGCGCAGCG
>DASULD010000191.1:0-2782 GCA_036278355.1 Sphingobium sp. | reverse complement strand
CCATGCTGGACGACGCGCCCAAGCCCGTCATTGCCGCCATTCATGGCACGGCGCTCGGCGGCGGGTTCGAACTGGCGCTCGCCTGCCACTACCGGGTGGCGGCGCGGAGCGCGAAGGTCGGTTTGCCGGAGGTGCATCTGGGCCTGCTTCCCGGTGCGGGCGGCACCCAGCGGGTGCCCCGGATCGTCGGTGCGCAGGCGGCGCTCGAGATCATCACTTCCGGGCGGCAGGTCAAGGCTGCCGAAGCCATTTCGCTCGGACTGGTCGATGCCGTGGTCGACGATGCGGCCTTGCGGGAGGAGGCACTGGCCTTCGCTCGCCGCATTGCGGCCGATGGCGGTGCGAAGCCAAGGATACGCGATCGGACCGACGCCCTTGCCGGCGACCGGGATCGTCCGGAGCTGTTCACCACCTTCGCCGCCGCGAACGCACGTCGGTTCAAGGGGTTTGTCGCGCCCGCCGCCATCATCGAGGCCGTTGAGGCAGCAGTGGCCCTTCCCTTTGACGAGGGGCTGGCGAAGGAAACCGACTTGTTCGAGCGACTGGTAGCCAGCGCCGAGTCCGCAGCCCAGCGCCATGTCTTCTTTGCGGAGCGGGAGGCGGCCCGTGTTCCCGACATCGGTCCCGACACAACCGCGATCGACATCCGATCGGCGGGCGTCATCGGCGCTGGCACGATGGGCGGCGGCATCACGATGAACTTCCTGAATGCCGGCATTCCCGTCACGCTCGTCGAAACCAGTCAGGAAGCGCTGGATCGCGGCATCGCCACGATCCGCCGTAACTATGAGGCCACGGCTCGCAAGGGGCGCATGACGGCCGAGCAGGTGGAGCAGCGCATGGGCCTGATCTCGTCCAGCCTCGACCTCGCCGAGCTTGGGGGCGCCGATCTCATTATCGAAGCCGTCTATGAGAGCATGGACGTCAAGACGGACATATTCGCCCGGCTCGACCGGATTGCCAGACAGGGTGCGATCCTGGCGTCCAACACATCATTCCTCGACCTCAATCGCATCGCGGCAGCGACCAGCCGGCCCGAATGGGTGCTGGGTCTCCACTTCTTCTCGCCCGCCAATGTCATGCGCTTGCTGGAGGTCGTGCGAGGGGCGAAAACGGCAAAGCCGGTGGTTGCCACGGCAATGCGGCTCGCGAAGCGGATCGGCAAGGTGGCGGTGCTGAGCGGCGTATGCGACGGCTTCATCGCCAACCGGCTTCTTGCGCCGCGCGGCGCACAGGCGGAAGCGATGATGCTGGAAGGCACGCCGATCGCGGAGATCGACCGCGTGCTTGTCGATTATGGCTTTGCCATGGGGCATTTCCAGATGATGGATTTGGTCGGGCTGGACGTGATTGGCCGCGATGCGACCGAGCTTAGCGTCATGGGCAATCTGGTCGCAGCCGGCCGGCTGGGCCAGAAGCGCGGCGCGGGTTATTATGATTATGACGAGAAGCGGCGGCCGCGCCCTTCGGACCTGACCGCCACCCTGATCGGGGAGGTGGCTGCCGCCAGGGGCGTCGCGCATGATCCCACATCGGGGGACGATGCGATTCTAGCGCGGCTGCTCTATCCCGTGGTCAACGAAGGCGCGAAGATATTGGAGGAAGGCATCGCGCTGCGGGCCTCCGATATCGATATAGCGGCGGTCCTTGGATATAATTGGCCCGTCTATCGCGGCGGGCCTTTGTTCTGGGCCGACCAGATAGGGCTGGACCGGATCGTCACCCGGATGCGCGATCTCGAGGCTTCCCATGGCGACAGCTTCCGTCCCGCGCCTCTGCTCGTCCGCCTCGCCGACGAAGGAAGGCGCTTTGGCGACCAATCATGACCGTGAACCGCGCCTGGGTTCTTGCCAACCGGCCTGAAGGCGCCGTTCGGACCAGCGATTTCGCCTATCGTGAGGAGGCGTTCGATGCGCCAGAGCTGGCCGGAGGAGACATTCTCGTCCGCACCCGGATCATTTCCTGCGCGCCCACGATCCGCAACTGGCTCAACGCGCCCTCGCGCAGCTATCGCGGCGCGATCGGCATTGGCGAACCGATCCGGGGCATGGCGGCGGTTGAAGTGCTCGCCTCCCGCCATGCGCGGTTCGAAGCTGGGCAATGGGTCACTGCCGTCGCACCCTGGCAGGATTATGCCGTCCTGCGCCCAGACGAGGCAGTCGTTCCCGTCACGCCGATCGAGGCCTGGATGGACCCGGTCGAGGCGATGACTCTGTATTCGCCCAACAGCCTGACCGCCTATTTCGGTCTTTTTGCAATCGGGGAGCCCAGGCCCGGCATGACCATCTGCGTATCGGGCGCGGCCGGGTCGGTTGGTGCGATGGTGTGCCAGATGGCCCGCATCGCGGGCTGTCGGGTCATTGCGGTGGCGGGCGGTCCCGACAAATGTCGCTGGCTACGGGAACAGGTCGGGGTGGACGTCGCGATCGATTACCGCGCGGCAAACCTTCCGGCGGCGCTGAAGGAGGCCTGCCCCGATGGCATAAACATATTCTTCGACAATGTGGGCGGGGAGGTGTTGCAGGCTGCCGTCGACAGGATGGCGCCTCATGGCCGAATCGTGCTTTGCGGTCAGCTGGCCGCCTATGATTCGAATAGCCCCGCCGCTGGCCCCAGGGATATGATGAAGCTGGTCTATGGTCGGATCCGGATGCAGGGCTTTGTCATTGGAGACTATGCTGACGATTATCCGGCCGCGATCGCATCGATACGGCAATGGGTAGCTGAAGCGCGGCTGCGCAATCGTTATGACGTGCGGGATGGGTTCGAGCGCATACCCGAC
>DASULD010000190.1:0-23822 GCA_036278355.1 Sphingobium sp. | reverse complement strand
ACAACTGCGCGGGGGACACGGCCGGACGCTCCGTATCTTCAGCCCGCCCCGCTCCAACGCGGTCGAAAAGAAGATCGCCCGTACCGAGGCGCTCGATCCGGAAAGTGCGCGGGACTCCTTCGAACCGATGGGCCGGTCGAGGCTTCTGCGCAGGCTGCCCCGTCTTGTCAGGCAACACTGACGTCAGATATCGGCTCCCCCAGCCGGCGTCAGTGTATTGCAAAATCTCAATACAGCACTTCGCACCACCCCTTTCCTACATCCCCGCCGTCCTGCTACGCCCGCACCCAAGCCCATGGCCCGCGTCCGCGCGGAAGGCCGTCGCTGCGTCCCGCCGCCTGTCCCATCCGGTCAGGCCCGCCGGCAGCGCCCCGCCTCCCCTTGCGCATTGACGCACCGGCTGGCGGCTGCGCGCGGGAATGCGGCTCCCCCTCAAGCGGCCGCGCAGGGACGCATACGGGCGGCGGGACACGCGGCTGGCCCGGATCGTAAGAGGATATCCGGACGGATGACCATGCGCGAACTCCTGCCCGAAAAATGACCTCCGTTCACGCCCCCCACAGGCACCTGACAGGCAAAGTCCCCCATGACGTGGCGTGACTTTCGTGACCTTCTGGCATTGCAGCGCCTGTCGCGCTCCCCCTCTTGAAATGGCCGTTTGCGCACATAGATCATTGTCGTCCGGGCACGAATGTGACGGACGCCTGGAGCGTTTTCAGCAAAGGGCCGCAATCGGTTTTGCGGTTCGAAGATGCTCCGGGGAACTGCATTCCGGATGCCTTATGGGTCCGGATGTTCAACTCGCTCAATGGAGGCTTTGACCATGCGTAACTTTGACCTGACCCCCTATCGCCGGTCGACCGTCGGCTTCGATCGCCTGTTCGATCTTATCGAAAACAGCGCGCGGCTGGCGCAGACCGACAATTATCCTCCGTTCAATATCGAACGGCTTTCCGATGACCGCTACCGCGTGACGCTCGCCGTCGCGGGCTTCCGCGAGGATGAGCTGGACATCGTGGCGCAGCAGAACCTGCTCCAGGTGTCCGGACGCAAGTCCGAACTCGGCAATGAGGAGCGCGCCAAGTTCGTGCATGTTGGCATCGCCAACCGCAGCTTTGAACGCCGCTTCGAACTGGCCGATTTCGTGCGCGTCGAAAACGCGAACCTTGCCGACGGCCTGCTCGTGATCGAGCTGGTGCGGGAGGTGCCGGAGGCGATGAAGCCCAAGAAGATCGCCATCAACGGCGGTCAGCTTGTCGACATGAACAGCCCGGCGGTACAGTCGGAGGATCGCAACGCGGCCTGATCCGCGAAAGCATTGAGGGGCGGTTTTCGGACCGCCCCTTTCTCTACACCAGCCGGCTGTGCTTGACCGCCGCGGCGATGAAGCCCGCGAACAACGGGTGTGGCTCGAACGGTTTCGACTTGAGCTCAGGGTGGAACTGCACGCCCACGAACCAGGGGTGGTCCGGCCGCTCGACGATCTCGGGAAGCTGGCCATCGGGCGACATGCCGGAAAAAAGGAGCCCGCCTTTTTCCAGCGGCTCGCGGTAACTGGCGTTGACCTCATAGCGGTGACGGTGACGCTCGCTAATCTCGGTCTGGCCGTAAATGCCCGCGATCACGCTGTTGCCTGTAAGTTTCGCGGGATATGCGCCCAGGCGCATCGTCCCGCCAAGGTCGCCCCCGGCGCTGCGCTGTTGGAGCCCCTCCTCGCTCATCCATTCGGTAATGAGGCCCACGACCGGCTCGCTCGTCTCGCCGAATTCGGTCGTCGCTGCCGCCGCGATGCCTGCCGTGTTGCGCGCGCCTTCCACGCAGGCCATCTGCATGCCGAGGCATATGCCGAAGAACGGCACATGCCGTTCGCGGGCGAAACGCACGCTGGCGATCTTGCCTTCGGACCCGCGCACGCCGAACCCGCCGGGCACGAGGATGCCGTGCATCGGCTCAAGCTGCGCGGCGATGTCGCTGTCTTCCTGCTCGAACAGCTCGGCGTCGATCCATTTGATGTGGACCTTGACGCGGTTGGCCAGCCCGCCATGCACCAGCGCCTCGTGCAACGACTTGTACGCATCAGGCAGGCCGACATACTTGCCGACGACGCCGATCGTCACTTCGCCCTCGGGATTGGCGTAGCGATCCATGATATCGAACCAGACGTCGAGATCGGGTTCGGGCGCGTCCTCTATCCCGAAGGCGCGCAGCACTTCCTCGTCCAGCCCTTCGGCATGATATTGCACCGGGACGGAATAGATATTGGGCGCGTCGAGCGCCGGGATCACCGCCTCCGGACGCACGTTGCAGAACAGCGCGATCTTCGCCCGCTCGCTATCGGGCAGGCGATGCTCGCAGCGGCACAGCAGGATATCGGGCTGTATGCCGAGCGACGTCAGCTCCCGCACGCTGTGCTGCGTCGGCTTCGTCTTCAATTCCCCGGCTGCGGCGATGTACGGGACCAGCGTCACATGGACGAAAATCGACTGGCCGCGGCCCAGGTCGTTGTGAAGCTGGCGGATCGCCTCCATGAACGGCAGGCTCTCTATATCGCCGACCGTGCCGCCGATCTCGCACAGCACGAAGTCGAGCTCTTCGGTGTCGGCGCGGGCGAACGCCTTTATCTCGTCAGTGACGTGCGGGATCACCTGCACCGTCGCGCCCAGATAATCTCCGCGCCGTTCCTTCTGGATGATCGTCTGATAGATGCGGCCCTGCGTCACATTGTCCGACTGCCGCGCCGAAACGCCCGTGAACCGCTCATAATGGCCAAGGTCGAGATCGGTCTCCGCGCCGTCGTCGGTCACGTAGACTTCCCCATGCTGATAAGGCGACATCGTGCCGGGATCGACGTTGAGATAGGGATCGAACTTACGGATACGCACGCGAAATCCCCGCGCCTGCAGCAGTGCCGCGAGGCTGGCGGCCATCAGGCCTTTCCCAAGCGAGGAAACCACGCCGCCGGTGATGAAAATGTACCGCGCCATGGGAGTGAAGGCTTAACCCTGAATCATGAGGAAGGGCAAGCGCGCGTTGACGCGCGCCCGCAAAAAGTTGGAACTGTCTTCGAACGGGCTATTGTGCCAGCGGAACGGCCCCGTTGGATGCGCCCGGCTCAACACTCTGTGCCGCCCCGGCAAGGGGATCGCCCGAGGCAGGGCCGGCAGGTGCGGGCGCGTTGCCCGGGGCCTGCCGCACAAGCGACGTGTCTATGTCGGAAGGCGCGTGCTGCACCGACGCCATGACCGCCAGCACGATGCTCATCAACACGAACAAAGTGGCAAGGATCGTCGTGGCACGCGTCAGGAAGTCGGCCGCGCCGCGCGCGGACATGAACCCGCTCGGGCTTCCACCCATGCCGAGCCCGCCGCCTTCCGACCGCTGCATCAATATGACCGTGACGAGGCAGGCTGCTATGATCGCCTGCACAACGAGGAGAAAGGTGAACATGATGTCGCGATCCGTGTAAATTCTGCGTGTGGCCGCCCTTAGCCGGGACCGCGCCCGCATTCAACCGCCAGCTTGGGTGAAGTGGTCGTTTGCCCGGCACTGGCGCGAATTCCGGGCAAGGACAGAGGCATATGGTTATGCTATCAATGTCCGCGCAATATGAGCCGGGCGCAAAAGGGGAGATCGGAGTGATGCTTTCGATGAGCACGATCGCACACGCAGCCACACGCGCACCCCGGACCGGGTGCTGACAGATGTTCTTTGCGGCCTTCCGGGACGGTGATGGATGCAAGTCCTATATTGTCGGCTGCGAGGAAAGCTGCGTCGCCGCCATCATCGATCCCGCACTGGATCAGGTCGATCGCTATATGGGCGAAGTCGGCAGGCAGGGTCTGCGCGTACGCTTCATCATCGACACCCACACGCATGCCGACCATTTTTCTGGCGCCCGGGCTCTTCGTGAGAGAACCGGCGCCCCGATCGTGATGCACCGCCTGTCTCCCGCCCCCTATGTCGACATGCATGTCGAGGACGGGCATTCCCTGGCCTTGGGCAAGATGCGCATGAAGATCTTGCACACCCCCGGGCACACCCGCGATTCGATGTCTGTTTTCGTCGAAGACCGGGTTTTCACGGGCGACACGCTGCTTATCGGCGGCACCGGACGCAGCGACCTGCCGAGCGGCGACCCGGACCGGCTGTTCGACAGCCTGTTCGGCAGGCTCCTGGCCCTGCCCCAGGAGACCCTGGTTTTTCCGGCGCACGACTACAAGGGGCGCGAGCATTCCACCATCGGTGAAGAGCGCCGGACCAATCCCCGGCTCGCCAAGACGGAGCGGAGCGATTTCGTCGAACTCATGAACGGCCTCAATTTGTCGGCTCCGACCCACCTGACCGAAGCGCTCCGCACCAACATGGGCGGTGGCAAGACGGTACGCCAGTTGCTGAATGAAGCCGGCGACCGCGTACCCTTTATGGCAATGGAGGAATTGCAGCGGCGGCTTGGCTGCCGCGCCAACGATTTCATCATCCTGGATGTCCGGGAAAAGGATGCTTACCTTACCGGGCATGTTGCGGGCGCGATTCACCTGCCGCGTGGTCAACTGGAACTACGGGTCAATGACATGCTGCCCGACCCGAGCGTGGAGATCCTGACCATCTGCGAATTTGGCAAGATTTCGACGCTCGCCGCCGCCACGCTCGTCGATCTCGGCTTCGGACGGGTGACCGCTCTGGATGGAGGCATGGCGGCGTGGCGGGAGCGCGGCTACCCGATCGAGCAAGCCGCGTCCTGACCGGATGGACCTTTACTCCGCCGCCGCAGCGATGATGGGTCCAAACTTTTCGGCTGCCAGGCTGGCGCCGCCCACAAGGCCGCCATCCACATCGTCGATGGCGAAAATCTCCCTGGCGTTTTCGGCGGTGACCGACCCGCCGTAAAGGATGCGCATGGCGCTTGCCTGTTCTGGGCCGACCAACTCGCGCAGCCTGCCGCGAATCGCGCCGTGCATTTCGACGATCTGTTCCATTGCCGGAATACGCCCGGTACCGATCGCCCAGATCGGCTCATAGGCAATCGACAACCAGTCTGCGCTCGCCCCCTCAGGCACCGAAGCGGATAGCTGATCGAGCACGAAGGGGATCGCTCCGCCCGCGTCGCGCGTTTCCAGGCTCTCACCCACGCACACGATCACCTTCATGCCTGCACCTTTTGCGGCATGCGCTTTCCCTGCCACGTCGGCACTGCTTTCGTGCTGGTCTGCACGGCGTTCGCTGTGGCCCACGATTACGCAGCCTGCACCGGCTTCCTTGATCATCTGGGCCGAAAGACAGCCGGTATGCGCGCCCTTGGCCGATGCATGGCAATCCTGGGCACCGATGAATGCGGCGCCTGCTTTTTCGCAGGCCGGCGTGATTAGCGTCGCGGGAACGCACAGCCCCACCTCCACAGCCGGATGCCCGGCCGCGATTCCGCCAATCGCTTCCACTTCGCCGAGCTGCGCACGCAGCCCGTTCATCTTCCAGTTGCCCACGACGAGCATCCTGCGTTTCATCGCTTCGGCCTCCCTGCACGTTGGTCCTTCTGCAGGATCGGCTGACCGGCCCTGCTCCCCGCGGGCGATACTGTTTCGCGTACCTTTGTCCAGTCCCGGCTTGATGGGAGCCGCGGCACCCCCTAAAGCGGCACAGGTTTTTCCGGATTGAGCCTTACGAGGCGGGGCAGAGATGATCAGTTTCTTTCGTCGATTGATTGGATCGAAAGTAGGCGCCGGTCTGGCCCTTGTATTTCTTGCGCTCGTGGCTTTCGCCTTCGCGGCTGGCGACATCAAAAATCTGGGCGGCTCGCTCGGCGGTCTGGGCGGGGGATCGGCAACCAAGATCGGGGACACCTCCCTCACCGAGCAGGACATCACGCAGCGGGTCCAGGGTGTGTTCGAGCAACAGCGGCGGGAAAATCCCGGACTGCGCATCGGCGACTTCCTGGCCATGGGTGCGGTGCCGAGCATCTACGATCAGCTGGTCGCCGGGCTATCGCTTCAGCAATTCGCCAAGGATCAGGGGATCCATGTCAGCAAGCGCATGGTCGATGCTGAAATTGCGTCGGTCCCCGCCTTCCAGGATGCATCAGGCAAATTTAGCCAGAATTTGTTTCGGCAGATGCTTGCCGGACAGGGAATCAGTGAGGCCGCGCTTCGCAAGGACATCGATCAGCAACTGGCCGGGCAGCTGCTGATCGCTCCGGCGGGCTTTGGAGCGGATCTTTCGAGCAGCATGGTCCTTCCCTACGCCTCCCTTCTTCTCGAGGCGCGCCAGGGCCGCATCGCCGCAATTCCCTCTGCGGCATTGGTGCCCTCCGTTCCGCCATCCGACACGCAATTGCGGGATTTCTACGGACGTAACGCCGATCGCTACACGATCCCCGAGCAACGCCGCCTGCACTACGCCACCCTGGACGCGCAGCGCTTCGCCGCCGCTGCCACGCCGACGGAGAGCGAAATCGCCAAATATTATTCCGACAACCGGGCACGGTATGCGGCAAGCGAGTTGCGGACGGTCGAACAGCTGATCCTGCCGACGGAGAGTATCGCGCGCGAAACGGCGAAGTCCCCGTCTCTGGCGGATGCCGCCAAGGCGCAGGGCCTTTCAGTTGCCACGCTCGCGAACAAATCCAGAAACGGGTTCATGACCGAAACCTCCGCAGACGCGGCGGCGGCGGTGTTCGCAGCGTCGGCGGACAAGATTGTCGGTCCCGTCAGGCTGCCTCTCGGCTGGGCAATTTTCCGGACCCGCGAGATCAGGCGCATTCCCGCCAGATCTCTTGATCAGGCGCGAAGCGAAATCGTTGAAACGCTGCGCGGGCGGAAACGCCAGACTCTGCTGAACGACTTCATCTCCAAGGTCGAGGATGACATAGCCGGAGGCGCAACATTCGAGGAGGTGGTCAAGGATCACGGGCTTCAGGCAGAGACGACACCACTGCTGCTGCAGACGGGCCGGAGCGTGGAGAAGCAGGACTACCTCGCGAACGAAGATGTGCGGCCTTTGTTGAAAACCGCATTCGGCATGGAAGCCGACGACGACGCACAATTTGTTCCGATCGTCCAGAACGAGCGCTATGGACTGGTTGATGTCGCTGACATCGTCGCGCCCGCACCACCGCCGCTCGAGAAGGTGAAGGCAATTGTGGCGCAGGATTATGCGCTCCACCAGGGCGCGGCAAAGGCACGAACGATCGCAGTGAGGCTGAAAGCCGAAATCGACCGGAGCCAGGACAAGGCGGGCGCATTCAGCAAGGCGCTGGCCGGCGCTGGTGTTCCGCTGCCCCCCACACAGACCGTTGCAGGCAGGCGGGCCGACCTGGTGCGGGGCGACCGTCGCCCGCCCGCCGAGGTATCCATCCTGTTCGCGATGCCGCAGGGGGCCGTGAAAGTGATGCCCATTCCCGGAGATCGCGGCTACTTTCTTATCATGCTCGACAAGATCCAGACAACGGACGCGGCCAAGGTGCCCGGCCTTGCCGACCGTGTGCGCACCGATATGAGGCGGGTGGTCTCCAACGAATATGGTCAGCAGTTCGAACGAGCAATCGAGCGTGAGCTGGGGGTGGAGCATAACCCGGCCCTGCTGTCGCGAGTCACGCAAGAGTTGCGGCGAATCAACGGCGCGGCGGCGCAATAACAAACATGGCAACACTTGCAGCGGCTGACTTTGACGGTATCAGGACTTCCTTGACAGCGGGACGTTCGGCTCTGCTGTGGCGCAAGCAGATCGCGGACGCCGAAACGCCGATTTCAGCCGCGCTCAAACTGATGCAGCCCGAACGAGGTGATTTCCTGCTCGAGTCGGTTGAGGGTGGGGCCGTCCGTGGCCGCTACAGCCTGCTCGGTCTCGACCCCGATCTTGTATTTCGGGCCGAAGGCGACAGCGCCAGCATCAACCGCAACTGGCAGACAGACCGGAACGCGTTCACCCCCGTCGAAGGGGGCGCACTGGCCGCGCTGCGCGCGCTCGTTGCCGAATGTCGAGCCGATACAGACCCCGCTTTGCCCCCCGCTCTTGCCTGCCTCGTCGGGCATTTCGGCTACGAGACGATTGGCCTGGTCGAAAGGCTGTCGCGTCCCGCATCCAGGGCGATCGACATTCCCGACATGCTGTTCGCCCGCCCTACGGTGATCCTGATATTCGATCGGCTGGAGGACACCCTGTATCTTGTTGCGCCTGTGTGGGCGGGGTCCGGTGAGGCTACGATTGCAATGGCGCAGGATCGGCTTGATGCGGCCGCCGCGCGGCTGGCAGGGCCGATACCGCCCGCTCCCAAAATCGACACCCCTGATGAGGCGAACTTTACTCCTGTCCTGGCCGAAGGGCAGTATCGCGACATGGTCCTGCGCGCGCAGGACTACATCATTGCTGGCGATATATTCCAGGTTGTGCTGGCGCAGCGCTTTACGGCGCCGTTCCCCCTGCCTCCCATCGCCCTCTACCGCGCGCTCCGGCGGATTAATCCGTCGCCCTTCCTCTATTGCCTCGATATGCCGGGCTTCGCGCTGATCGGGTCGAGTCCCGAAATCCTCGTGCGTGCGCGGGGAGGCGAAGTGACCATTCGTCCCATCGCGGGCACGCGGCCGCGTGGCAAGACCGCGAGCGAGGACGCCGCCAACCGTGAAAACCTGCTTGCCGACCCCAAGGAACGCGCCGAACACCTGATGCTGCTCGACCTCGGCCGCAACGATGTCGGACGCGTGGCGCAAGCAGGCACCGTCACCGTGACCGACAGCTACACGGTCGAACACTACAGCCATGTGATGCATATCGTGTCGAACGTCGTCGGCCGACTGGCCCCCGGGAAGGACGCGCTTGATGCGCTGTTCGCCGGTTTTCCGGCGGGAACCGTATCAGGCGCACCGAAGGTCCGCGCGTGCGAGATCATCGCGGAGCTGGAACCGGAGACGCGCGGCGCCTACGCCGGTGGCGTGGGCTATTTCTCGCCTGACGGAAACATGGACAGCTGCATCGTCTTGCGTACCGCCGTTCTCAAGGACGGCATCGTGCATGCACAGGCCGGAGCGGGTATAGTCGCGGACTCGACGCCTGAATACGAACAGCGCGAATGCGAAGCGAAGGCAGGCGCGCTGATGGCCGCGGCCAAGGAAGCCGTGGCGCTGAGCCGCCAGCCGGAATATGGGCAATAGGCATGATTCTTGTCATCGACAATTATGACAGCTTCACCTGGAACCTCGTTCATTATCTGATGGAACTGGGGGCAGAGGTGGAGGTGGTCCGCAACGACGCGATGAGCGCGGCCCAGGCGCTGTCGTCGGGTGCCGATGCGTTCCTGATCTCACCCGGCCCATGCACCCCGAACGACGCCGGGATCAGTCTCGATCTTGTTGCCGCGTGCGCGGACAAGGGCAAGCCGTTGCTTGGGGTCTGCCTCGGCCACCAGTCGATCGGGCAGTATTTCGGAGGAAAGGTCGTGCGCGGCGGCCTGATGCACGGCAAGACGTCGCCTGTTCGTCATGACGGCACCGGGGTGTTCAACGGCCTGCCCTCTCCCTTCACTGCCACGCGGTATCACTCGCTGATCGTAGAGGACATTCCCGATTGCCTGCTGGTCAACGCGACCGCCGATGACGGATCGGTCATGGGCTTCCACCACCGGGATCTGCCGATCCACGGCGTACAGTTCCATCCTGAAAGCATAGCGACCGAATACGGGCATGAGTTGCTCGGCAATTTCATGCGGATTGCCGGGATCGCGGCCATCGAACGCGCCTAGTCCTGCGCATGGCGACCTTTCCCGACCCCGCTGTTCCGTTGACCGCCGATGAGGCGAAGACCGCCTTTTGCGCCATGCTGGACGGCGCGGGTACGGATGAGGAAATCGCAGCGTTCCTGACCGCACTTTCCGGGCGCGGCGAAACGGCCGAGGAGATTGCCGCCGCGGCCCAGGCAATGCGTGAGCGGATGATCGCCATCGATGCACCCGGCGGGGCGATGGACGTGTGCGGCACTGGGGGCGATGGACATCACACGCTCAACGTTTCGACGGCGGTGTCGCTGGTTGTCGCGGCCTGTGGCGTGCCGGTGGCCAAGCACGGCAACCGCGCAGCCTCGTCGAAGGCGGGTGCGGCCGATACGCTGGAGGCTCTTGGGATCAATCTCTCGGTCACTCCCGAACAGGCGGAGCAGCAGCTTGGGGATCTCGGCATCTGCTTCCTGTTCGCGCAACATTATCATCCCGCGCTCAAACGCCTTGGTCCGATCCGCAAAGCAATCGGTCAGCGGACAATGTTCAACCTCCTGGGACCGCTCGCAAATCCCGCCCGGGTCCGGCGACAGCTTATCGGCATTGCGCGTCCGGCCTACGTTCCCATCTATGCCGAGGCACTGCACCGGGTCGGCACCGATCATGCACTGGTGGTATCGGGCGATGAGGGGCTTGACGAATTGTCCACCGCCGGCGGCAATGACGTCGCCGAGGTTTCGTCCGCAGGAACGATCGCGATGCGGCGGATCGACGCTGCCGACGCGGGCCTCCCCGTCCACCCCGTTGCCGCGATCCGTGGCGGCGACCCGGCGTATAACGCTGCCGCGTTGCGGCGCCTGCTGATGGGTGAGGAAGGTGCCTATCGTGACGCGGTGCTGCTGAACGCCGCCGCCGCCCTCACGGTAGCGGGAAAGGCCGACTCCTTGCGGGACGGCGTGGAGGAAGCGGCCGAGGCGATCGACAGGGGCCTTGCCAATGCACTGTTGAACTGCTGGATTTCGTGGAAATGACCAACAAGCTTGTAGAGATCTGCGAAACCAAACGGGCCGAGGTCTCCCGGCGCAAGGCCGCAATATCAATCGGATCACTTGAGGGGCAGGCAATGGTCCAAACCCCGCCACGCGGGTTCCGCCGGGCGCTCGACGAGGCGGCGCAGTCCGGGTTCGGCCTTATTGCCGAGATCAAGAAGGCCTCACCCTCGAAAGGTCTGATCAGGGAAGATTTCGATCCTCCCGCCCATGCCGCCGCCTATCAGTCCGGAGGAGCTGCCTGCCTTTCCGTCCTGACCGACGAGTCCTATTTTCAGGGTCATGACGACTATCTTGTCGCCGCCCGCGCCGCCTGTTCCCTTCCGGTGTTACGCAAGGACTTCATGGTCGATCCGTGGCAGGTTCTGGAGGCGCGATCCATCGGTGCGGACGCGATCCTGATAATCGTCGCGGCGCTTGACGATGGACAGATGGCGGAAATCGAGACCACGGCGCTGCAACTTGGAATGGATGTGCTGATCGAGGTGCATGATCACGCGGAAATGGAGAGGGCGATGCGTCTGCGATCACGCCTTATCGGGGTGAACAACCGCGATCTTAGGGACTTTTCCGTCGACTTTGCGCGGACGTATGAACTTGTGTCGCACGCACCGGAGGGCTGCACTTTCGTTGCCGAGAGCGGCCTTTCATCCTACGGCGACCTTACGGCGATGGCGGAGCATGGGGTACGCTGTTTCCTTGTCGGCGAAGCGCTGATGCGGCAGGCCGACGTCCAATGTGCGACGCGAACCCTGTTGACAGGGAGCGCGTCATGAATGGCCTGACCCACCTCGATCAAAGCGGCGCCGCCCACATGGTCGACGTCTCCGGCAAGGGCGAAACGACCCGGCAGGCGATCGCGACCGGGCGGATCGAGATGAGCGCCGAAGCCGCCGAAGCAGTCCGCGCGGGCGCCGTGAAAAAGGGCGACGTCCTCGCGGTGGCACGCGTGGCAGGCATCATGGCCGCAAAAAAGACCGCAGACCTCGTTCCGCTGTGCCATCCGCTGCCGCTTACCGGCGTGACGCTCGACCTCGATCTCTCGGACACCATCGTCACCGCGACGGCGACGGTGCGAACCCGTGGCCAGACAGGTGTCGAGATGGAGGCGCTCACCGCTGTGTCGGTTGCGCTGCTGACCATCTATGACATGACGAAATCCATCGACAAGGCAATGGTCATAAAAGATATTTGCCTGATTGAAAAAACCGGCGGCAAGTCCGGGGACTGGCGCGCGGAACGGCGGACATGAGCTTGCTGCCCGTCGCACAGGCGCAGGCTCAACTGCTGGCGATGGCGGGACCGCTCGCCGAGGAGGACACCCCACTCAGCCAGAGCTGCGGCCGCTGGACCACGCGGGAGGTCCTGGCCCGCCGGTCACAGCCCGCGGCCGATCTCTCCGCGATGGACGGCTATGCCATTCGCTTTGCCGACATGCCCGGCCCCTGGCGCGTTGTGGGCGAGAGCGCGGCAGGCTCGCACTTCCCCGGGCTCATGGGCAACAACGAGGCCGTACGCATCTACACCGGCGCCATGATGCCGCAGGGCGCGGACACGGTGCTCGTGCAGGAGGACTCGGCCCGTGAGGACGAACGGCTCCGGCTATCGGGCGATGGCCCGGAAAGTCCTGGACGGCACGTACGCCGCGCCGGCTTCGACTTTTCCGAAAACCAGCCGGTGATCTCTTCCGGCACGCGCCTTTCTCCCCGTGACATCGCGCTCGCCGCGCTCGCCGGGCATGGCAGCCTCACTCTGCCCCGCCTCCCCCGCATCGCGCTGGTCTCCACGGGGTCCGAGCTCGTGCAGCCCGGCATCGCAAACGGGCCGGACCAGCTCCCGGCCTCCAACGCCATCATGCTTCAGGCGATGCTGGGCAGCCTCCCGTGCACGGCGGTGGACCGGGGTATAGTCGCGGATAACCTCGACGCGCTCGCTGAAACCTTTGCCGCTGCCGCCGGGACAAGCGACATCGTGGTTTCAACCGGGGGCGCGTCGGTTGGAGACCATGATCTGGTGAAACCGGCTTTGGAACGCGCGGGCGGCCGGATCGATTTCTGGAAGATCGGGATGCGGCCAGGAAAGCCGCTGATCTGTGGGCGGATTGGCAACGCGATATTCATCGGCCTGCCCGGCAATCCGGTGTCCGCGTTCGTCACGGCGACACTGTTCCTGCTGCCACTGGTGCGGCACATGGCTGGTTCACCGAACCCGCTCCCCCAGATCGGACGCGCTCTCCTCGACTGCGACATGCCCGCAGTGGGAGGACGCGACGATTACGTGCGCGGAACTACGAGTGACGGACGGGCCGCGCCGTTGCCGGTTCAGGACAGCGCGGCCACGCTGTCCCTGGCCCGCGCCGACTGCCTGATCGTCCGTCCCGCCGGTAGCACCCAGGCAAGAGCCGGTGACGAGGTGAAAATCATCGCGATCTGACATATCGTCACGAGCTTGACTTGTTCTTCACCGTTTCCTATACGTTCCGTGTTCGTTCCAAAACGAGGTACGGCGATGCTGACGGCGAAGCAACAGGAACTGCTGGTTTTTATTCAGCGCAAGCTTGAAGAAGGCGGCGTGTCGCCATCCTTCGATGAGATGAAGGACGCGCTTGATCTCAAGTCGAAGTCCGGCATCCATCGTTTGATCAGCGCACTGGAAGAGCGCGGTTTCATCCGCCGCCTGCCTAACCGCGCACGCGCGCTGGAGGTGATGCGCCTGCCTGAGGGGGTCGGCAAGGTGGCGCCGATGCCTGCGCCTGCGGTCGCATCCACGCCGACCCCGCCGATGCGCCAGATTCCCTTGGCGGCGAACGATGTGGTGGAAATTCCACTCCATGGACGTATCGCGGCAGGCGTCCCGATCGAGGCGCTGGAGAGCGACACGATGCTGCCTGTTCCGGCGGCGCTGCTCGGATCGGGTGATCATTATGCGCTGGAGGTGTCGGGCGATTCCATGGTGGAGGCCGGCATTCTGGATGGAGACTATGCACTCATCCAACGGACGGATGCCGCACGCGAAGGGCAGATCGTTGTGGCCCTGATCGACGATAACGAGGCGACTCTGAAGTATTTTCGGCGTGACGGAGCGCGGGTGCGGCTTGATCCGGCCAATCCGGCCTATGAGGCGCAAGTATACGACCCCCGCCAGGTGCGCATCCAGGGTCGCCTCGCTGGGCTGTTGCGGCGCTATAACTGACGATACGCCGCCAGGTCAGGACCTTGGCTATCGGTCAAGCTTTATCGGGTTTCGGTTGTGCCGGCTGGGTTATTGGGTGCCAGGCCTCTGCCATAGCCACGGGTGCCGATCGTCTGCGCGCAGGACGCTGGTCCAGCGTTGCGAGTGCAGATAGGCGGCCACGCCTCCAGTCGTACGCAACCGCGCCCGATCGAGCTTCAGCCACCGGGGAACGCAGCTTGGGGGAAGTCGCCGGTCGCTGACGACGATATCGGCCCGCGCGCACGCGTCGGCGAGCGCTCGCCACGGGACGATCATATCGCTGCGCGTCGCAAGGATCAGCCAGTCGCGCGCGCTTCCCTCCACCAGAACGGCACAAAGGTCACGGCTGCATCGTACATTCCGCGCGCCCTCAAGCGGCGGAAGCGCGTCATCCTCGCCGACCCTGCCCTCCCCGTCACCGGCCGAAGCAGACAGAATGTCGCGCACATAATCGCCTGCGCGCCCGCGCAGCAGCGCCATCCGCCCGTCAGCCTGTCGCACCGCCATATGCTTGCCGTCTCCGGTCACGAGCAGATCCGGCGCCGGGGTGAGCGCCATCGCCGCCACACCCGCCAACGCGACGGGCACCCCCAGGAAACGCACCGGCGTGCGCCAGATAATGAGCCAGATCACGCCGGTTATCACCACGGCAAGCGTCCACCCCGGAAACCAGGGCAACGACCAGAGCGCCAGCCCGTTTCCCGCCACCCCGTGCGCCACCGCCAGCAACAGCATGAGCGCCTTTCCGACGATCCACCACAACGGCGCGCCCAGCCCGAATATGTCGAGCGCCAGGGCAAGAGCCTCGGCGGGCATGACCACAAAGGTTGTAAGCGGGATCGCGATGAGGTTTGCGAGCGATCCCAGGACACCGGCCTGATGGAAATGGAACATGGCTATCGGCATCAGCGCGAACTCGACGGCCAGGCCGATCAGGAACGTCGCAAGCAACGCGCGTCCCGCCTTTCGCGGCCAGCTTTCGTCCCGAGCGTGGGTAATTGCGCGGAACCTGGGCGTTTCGGCCAGAGCCACGATCACCGTTACCGCCGCGAAGCTCATCTGGAAGCTGGGGCCGACTAGAGATTCCGGCCAGAACAGCAGCACCACCAAAGCGCCTGTAGCGACCAGACGCAGGCTGATCGCTTCCCGTCCAAGGGCCAGCCCGCCGAGCACCAGCAGCGCCGCGATGCAGGACCGCACCGTTGGCACCTCCGCGCCGGTGAACAGGGTATAGCCTATCCCCGCCAGCGCCCCGGCCGCCGCTGCCACGGTCATCAGCGGCAGGGTCAGTGCCAGCCTCGGGCTTAAAGCGAGCAGACGATAGACGATGAATATCGTCGCGCCGATCAACGCCGATACATGCAGGCCGCTGATCGAAAGCAGGTGGGCAAGGCCGCTGCGTCGCATGGCCTCGGCATCCTCGTCGTTGATTGCTCCCCGATCGCCGGTTGCCAGTGTGGCGGCGATCGCGCCGTCTCCGCCCCGTCCCAACTGATCAAGGATGTGATCGGCCAGCCGCCGCCGAAGTCCTGCCGCCCTGTGGTCGCCGCTCTCAAGCACCGAGATGGGGGGCAGAGCACGCCCGGTAGCGCCGATACCGAGAAAAAAAGCGCGTTCGGCAAAGTCGTACGCGCCCGGAACTGCAGGGGAAGGAGGAGGCATCAATCGCGCCCGGAACAGGATATGCGCGCCGTTCCCTGCGTCGGCGGGCATATCCTTTTCATCCACATTTACGCGGATGCGGGAAGGCATGCCGCCGATTGGCCGCAATGGCTCGATCAGCAGCCGGTATCGTGCCTGTGCGGGTTGGGCCTCAACGCCCACCACGCGCCCTTCCACCTGTGTATGGACGGCCCGGTCCAACGGCCGCGCCCCGACAGTAAGCGCCTTGGACCATATTAGGATACAGCCGGCTGCAGCGAGGAAACCGCCAACAACCAGGGCCCCGCGAAGGCGGCTGCCCCCGGGCAGCCTGGCCGCGGCCAGCACGACGACGCTGCACAGGCCCACCCAGCCCATCCAGCCGCCTTCATTGGGCAAGGCAAACCACATGCCGATGCCGACAGCCAGCATCACGGGGACCCACAAAGCGAGTCGCTCCCGCTCCACCTCCATCCACCGTTCAATTGGCGCCAAGGCTGCGCTGAAAACCCCGCTTCTCTGCGGCGCAACATCGATTTGTGAAAGCGAAAAAGCCATGCTAGGGCCGACCCGGATTTGTCCCCCCACCGTGCGGGCAAAGAACATTGTCGGAGAAATGCTGAGTGAACGCAACCGATGAAAAACGGCCTGTGGTGACGCGCTTTGCGCCCTCCCCGACCGGCTTTCTGCATATCGGGGGGGCGCGTACCGCGTTGTTCAACTGGCTTTTCGCCCGTCATCACGGCGGACGCTATCTGCTGCGCATCGAGGATACCGATAAGGCACGCTCCACCCAGGAGGCCATCGGCGCCATCTTCGACGGCCTCGAATGGCTTGGCCTGATGAGCGAGGAGCAGCCCGTCTTCCAGTCTCAGCGTGTTGAGCGCCACGCCGAAGTCGCGCGGCAGATGCTCGCGGCGGGCCATGCCTATCGCTGCTACGCCACGCCTGAAGAGCTGGCCGAACTGCGGGAACAGCAGCGCGCGGCGAAACAGCCGATGCGCTATGACGGCCGCTGGCGTGATCGTGATCCGGCCGCTGCGACGGAGGGCACGCCCTATGTCATCCGGCTGAAGGCGCCCAGGGAGGGCGACACGGTAATCACGGACGCGGTGCAGGGGCGCGTTACCGTGCGCAACGCCGAACTTGATGACATGGTCCTGCTCCGTTCCGATGGAACTCCGACCTACATGCTCGCGGTCGTGGTGGACGATCACGACATGGGCGTAACCCACGTAATTCGGGGTGACGACCACCTCAACAACGCGTTCCGCCAGCTTGGCATCATCCGTGCCATGGCTGAGATTGAAGGCGGTTGGGAAGAGCCGGTTTATGCCCACATACCATTGATCCACGGGCAGGACGGCGCAAAGCTTTCGAAGCGCCACGGCGCAATGGGCGTGGACGCCTATCGCGACGAACTGGGCATGCTGCCCGACGCGGTATTCAACTATCTGCTGCGCCTCGGTTGGGGCCATGGCGACGAGGAAATCATCAGCCGCGAGCGCGCGATCGACCTTTTCGACCTGCCGGACGTGGGGCGTTCCCCGTCACGCTTCGACATGAAGAAGCTTGAAAGCCTGAATGCTCATTATCTCCGGGAGACGGACGACGAACGGCTTGCGGCATTGACCGCGGCTCGCGTGGCATCGCTGATCGGCCGTTCGCTCTCCGACGGCGAGCAGGCGTTGCTGTCCCGGGCCATGCCCTCGCTCAAGCCGCGCGCAAAGACATTGAACGAAATCGCGGAGGGCGCCCTTTTCCTGTTCGCCCCGCGCCCGATCGTACCGGACGAGAGCGCCAGGTCGTTGCTCGACACGGCGGGGCTGGACCTTGTCAGCTCCAGTATCCGGGCGCTGGACGACCTCGACTCATGGACACCGGAGACCATCGAGGGACGCATCCGCGGGGTTGCGGAATTGGCCGAACTTGGACTAGGGAAGGTCGCGCAACCTCTGCGTGCCGCCCTTACCGGGCGCACGACCTCCCCCGGAATTTTCGACACTCTTTTTCTTCTCGGGAAGGAAGAGACACTGGCCAGATTATCGGACGCCGCCGCACTCGGCGCCCGCGGATGATACAGGGAGAAAAACATGGCTGACGTTTCGGCGAAATTGGAGGTGGGCAACGCCAACCACGACTATGCGATAGTTGATGGCTCCGTTGGCCCGCAGGTTATCGATATCCGTAAGCTATACGCCGACACCGGCATGTTTACCTATGATCCCGGTTTCACGTCCACGGCGAGTTGTGAATCCGGCCTGACCTATATCGACGGCGACGAGGGTATCTTGCTCCATCGCGGCTATCCGATCGATCAGCTCGCCGAGCAGTCATCCTTCATGGAAGTCGCCTATCTGCTGCTCAACGGCAATCTGCCGAACAAGACCGAGCTCGATAGCTTCGTTCATACGATCAGCCGCCACACGATGGTGCATGAACAGCTGACCACCTTTTATCGGGGCTTCCGGCGCGATGCCCATCCCATGGCCATCATGTGCGGCGTGGTGGGGGCGCTGTCGGCGTTCTATCACGATTCCACCGATATCAATGATCCGGTGCAGAGGAAGATTGCCAGCCATCGGCTGATCGCGAAGATGCCTACGATCGCAGCGATGGCGTATAAATACGCGATCGGCCAGCCCTTCGTTTATCCCCGTAACGATCTTTCCTACACGGGCAATTTCCTGCGGATGACCTTTTCAGTGCCGGCCGAAGAATATGTTGTCGATCCTGTCATCGAGGCGGCGATGGACAAGATTTTCATCCTTCACGCCGACCACGAACAAAATGCGTCGACATCGACCGTGCGGCTTGCCGGTTCGTCCGGGGCCAACCCGTTCGCGTGCATTGCGGCCGGCATCGCCTGCCTCTGGGGTCCCGCTCATGGGGGCGCCAATGAAGCTGCGCTCAACATGCTCCGCGAAATCGGCACACCGGATCGAATTCCTGAATATATCGCGCGTGCGAAGGACAAGGACGACCCGTTCCGGTTGATGGGCTTTGGCCATCGCGTGTACAAGAATTACGATCCGCGCGCCAAGGTGATGCAGGCAACCGCCAACGAGGTCCTCAAGAAGCTTGGTGTCAGCGATCCGATCTTTGATGTCGCGCGTGAGCTGGAGCAGATTGCTCTCCACGACGACTATTTCGTCGCTAAAAAGCTTTATCCCAATGTCGACTTCTATTCCGGCGTGATCCTGTCTGCGATCGGGTTCCCGACGGAGATGTTCACCGTGCTGTTCGCTCTTGCGCGTACCGTCGGCTGGGTGGCGCAATGGAACGAGATGATCTCTGATCCCGACCAGCGGATCGGTCGCCCGCGACAGCTCTACACCGGGCCGACGATGCGGGACTATGTTCCCGTCGCCAAGCGCTGAACCCTACAGCGAGTGAATTCAAAAGGCCGGTCCTTCGGGATCGGCCAGTCTGAATACTCTAGACGCGAGTTGCTTCTCTCGGCAGCGACAGCACGAAGCGAGCGCCTTGTCCGGGGGCGCTTTCCACCGTCAGGTCTCCCTTCATCGCCCGCGCAAGACGCCGCGAGATGTAAAGACCAAGGCCGCTTCCCGCCACATCGTCACGGCCCAGACGCTCGAACTTGTCAAAGACGCGCTCGTGATCCTCGATGGCTATTCCATGGCCCTGATCCGCGACCACGAGAGTGGCTTTGCTTTCATCACCATCCACGCGCATCCACACGATCGATTGCTCGGGCGAATAGCGTATCGCATTGCTGAGCAGGTTGACGATGATCTGCAAGGCGCGCCGGAACTCGCCCACCGCCGGCATGGCTTCGTCCGTCGCGGGCGCGTCGACGCGAATATGCCGGTCGGCGGCCCTCATGCTCAACAGCCCGGCCGCGCGACGCGCGAGATCGGCGAGATCAATATCTTCGCTGGCGACCTTGAAGCCGGGACGATCGATCGCCTGAAGGTCGGCGAGATCATCGACCAGTTCCATCAGGTGACGCCCGGCGTCCGCTATATCGGCGGCGTAGTCGGCGTAATCGGCGCGTAACGGACCTTCCATCTGCCCACTGATCGTTTCGGCGTTGGCGATGATGCGGCCGAGCGGCTGCCGCAACGCCAGATCCAGGCGCTTGCCGAGATCGGGCAGTGCCGGGATGTCCGGCGCGGCCATCACGGTTTTGCCCTCCGGGATCGCCTCCCTGACATCGGCCGTATGCTCATCGACTGGCTTCGCCTTGCCGCGATATCCCAGGAACGATCCGTCAACGTCGAACAACGGGTGACCGGACAGCTCGATGACGCGCCCCTGACCCTTCGCAAGTGCCGGCAGGCTGAAGAACGGCCGCCGGCCGGCTATCGCGGACGTCAGCGGCTGCCCCACTCCCGCGTCTGCGAGGTTGGAGAAAAACTCGTCACCCGGGGCGCCGAAATCGAACCCCGCACCCGTTTGGAGAAAGCGCATCTGGCCATCCGTGCGCCAGTCGGCACCCTCTGCGGACAGCGCCACATCAGCCGCACGAAGGGCGGCATTGTCGCCAGATTCGGTGGGGAAACTTTCCTGCCATTCCGAAAAATGCAGTTCCATGCCCTCGTCGGTCGGCCGCGCGCGCACCCAGAGGCGGATGTCGCGTTCCGCCCCCCCGACCAGCAATGGACGGGCAATCAATATTCCAAGGCGCCGGGCAAGATGGGCAACGGCCGCAATCTGCGGCACCGCGATGCGACCGTCTGGGGTCCCGCCGGCTGCCCGCTGCAATCGAAGGATTGCTTCGTCCGCCGAAAGGATGCGGCCCGAGGCATCCAGGCGAACAACCCGGATATCGCCGGCAACCGGATCAGCATTCATCCGTCATCCAGTCATGCAACAAGGAGAGCTTGTCTCTCAACGGCTGCGGCATCGCCAGTTCTGCCACCGACTCGCGTGCTGCGTCCGGGGCTTTTAGATCATATTCATCGGCATATTGGACCAGCATCGAATCATCGACTCCGCGCGCTACGCTTCTACGCCCTAGCACGAGCCTTACCGCGACTTCACGCGGCATATCCGCCGCCCGGCACAATGTGAACAGCGCCGGCTCGGCATCCTCGACGACCGCGCGGACCAGATCGAGAAGCTCGATGCCGATCCGGTCCCCCAATATCGCCAGCAACGGCAGAACATGCCCTTCGCGGGCAAGGTGCAGTAGCTGCTGCTCCGTCGGCCCTATCACCCTTAATTGATGGGCGAACAGCGCCGACATGGCAAATGGACCAGTCTGTTCATCGTGGCGTCCGAGCACGGCCCAGCCCGCCGCCTGGACAGTCTCCAGCACCTCCGCCTTTGGCAGGCCGCTCGTGCGGATCAACGCATCCGCAATAATCGAGCACGCGGTCCAGACCAGTTCCGCCATCACTTCGGCCGGGATGTCGAGACGCATGGGCACATGGTCGGGACCGCCATCTGCCCAACCTGACTGAGCCAGCGTGATGGTTGTCAGGGTTTCGATGACCGTGGGCGGAAAAAGTGCTTTGTCCTCCCTCCCGGCAACGGCTTCCGGGTCGGAAAAGCTGCTCTCCTGCCGCATGAGGCTGAGAGCGGCACGATCCCGAAAATGGGCAAGCAGCACGGGATCGATCAGCGGGGGATGCCGTTCGATCAGGTTCCAGCAGCACGCCTCCGGCAAGGCTGCGACATACTGCCCGATTCTCGTATCTTGCCTTTCGATTTCGAGGCGCAACGCCATTTCCGCAGCCGAAATGCACCCTCCGGCATGCCGTCGCATTCGCGCCACCAGGGCGTCGCTCCACCGCATTTGCGTGCCATCGAAGCAGCGTTGCAACAGGATCGTGTGCCGCACGAGACGGTCACCTGCCCGCAAGATGCCGGGCGGCAGCGAACGGGACCAGCCCGGAGGCTCCCGCTTCGGACCGGACGAAGCTTCACTCATTGTCCCCGGTTTTAGCCGGACTGCGGTAAATATTGACTAAACCGTTTCGGCACGGCCAACGCAGGGCGTCTTTCTCAGGAAGGACGCCGTTCCCCCGGCCCGCCCAGCAGCAGCATCGCAGCCAGCGACGCAATCGCAAGCACCGCCGCAACAGCTATCGCAGGCTCAAACTTGCCGAATATCGTGCCCACCAGCAGCATCAGGCTAGCCGTTCCGGGAGTCATGAACGCCCAGTCCGGCAAGATCTTCGGCCGTTTTCCGTCAAGTGCTGCCGCCGTAACGAGGACCAGCAGGCCCAGATGAAGCCCGTCCGCCCCGACATCATGACGTACACCCAGCCACATGATCCCCAACGCCACAAGGGCAGGCGGAACCTGCTGCATCAGAACACTGGACTTGCCCTGCTGGCCGATTCTCGCAAGCTGACGCGCCACTGCGTCTACCGTCAGCGCCGACAGAAACATGAGCAGTGCAGGCACCGTCCAGACAAGAGAACTGAAAAGCACGCCGAGCACGGCCATTCCCATCGCGCCGAACACGATACGCGACGGGGGAATCTGCATCCGCAACAATTTGGTGGAGGCGTGGCGCGCGACCGGCTGCAAAAGATACCGTTCCGCGCCGGCGCTGCTACCGTCGACATCGAGCGGAATGGTGATCGACCTTCCAACCAGATCCGCCGTGTCCTGCCGGTCCACGAGTGCAATCTTGCCTTCCATCACGTCCGAATGGCTCGCAATGATGCGCCTCGCATCGCTCTGCACCACCGCGCGAAGCAGTGTCAGTACCAAATCCCAGTCCCCGATGAGATCCAGCGTGTTGAACAGGGTGTGTGATTCGACACGCGCCACCCCGGCCCAGCGGTGGACGCCATCGACGCGCTCCAGATGCGCCGTTGCACTGTCGTCCTGAACCACCAGGAGCGTATTTCCCGACGATCCGGCGATTTCTGTCAGATATTTCTGGTCGACGATCATCCCATCGGCAAACAGCAGCACGTCGTCTTCGCGCGGCAGTTGCCGCACGAGGCCCGGCATATCGCGGACCAGATGGGCACGCACCCCCTCGCCCTCCAGCCTGTCGACCAGCCGGGACAACGGAGCCGTAACGGCCTCCACCATGATAAACAGCTGCCGCGCGCCGACTGCTATCGCCTGCCGGGCCTGGTATTCCAGCAGCGTTTGGGCCGCGAACGCTAACTGCGCGCGCGGCACATCCGGCCGATCCGAGGAAGGCGCGGTAGCGGACAAAATCGCAGCCAGCGGCATCAATGACCCTAATTACCTGTCAGAAGAGGAATTGCCCACCCCGTCTTCGCAACATGCGCTGCGATATGCAAGCGAGGGGTGGCGCAGCACGGCCGACCTAAGGTGCAGCGCAGCGGAGAGGCGGTCAGTCGGCGGAAAGGGTACTCAGCGCGGCACGCAGCCTCGGCGCAACCTTCGGATCGCAGGGGGTGGCGTCCTGCGCAGCCTCAACCATCGCGAGGAGGTCGACGACACCGAAACTGCCACAGAGCCCCTTCAGCCGCCACATGGCCATCTGCCATGCCGTCTCGTCACCTGCGCGTTCAAGAAGGTCGATCTGCCTGTCCGCGCTTTCAAGAAAGGCGCGGCGAAGATCGCGCACAAGCGCCACATCGTCACCCACAGCAGCCTCCAGGGCTGCACAGAGACCGCCGCCTTCGTACGCCATCTCACGGTTTTACGCGGCGACAAGTTAATGGAGTGTTGCAAATTGGCGTTTCGGGGTGGAAAAAACCTGTTACATAGTCGCCATATTATGGGGGACACGCCGTGGGCCTGAGGCGCGAGGATCAGATCGACGAGGACGAGGGCAGACCGGACGATCAGTTCGCCCTTCCTTCCCGCCATGCGCGCGACGATAGCTTCCTCGCCGGTGCTCATGGCTACAGCGAACTTGGGGACGACGCGGACATGCCTCCGCACCGGAGGTCCGCGTGGATCACGGCTGCGAAGACTGTCCTGGCTGCGGCAGGGCTGGCATGGGTCGGTTTTGCCGTGTGGTTGTTCGCGATGCGCGGGTTCCGATTGCCGGCCCCGGACCAGATTCCGCTCGCCGCGGCGGGTCTTTGTGCCCCCCTCATTCTTGTCGGCCTGCTATTCCTTATCCTGCTGCGCACAAGCGTTGGTGAAGCCGCCCGATTCGGAAGGATAACCGCGCAACTGAAGCACGAAGCCGAAATGCTGGACATGCGGCTTGCCGTCATCAACCAGCAACTTGATACCGCCCGGCACACGATGGGCGAGCAGGCGGGCCTGCTAGAGGAATATGGCGGATCAGCGAGCCTCAATCTTGAGGC
>DASULD010000189.1:0-5689 GCA_036278355.1 Sphingobium sp. | reverse complement strand
GGCGTGAACGCCGCCGGGAAAAAATACAGCACGACCGGGCCCTTGCGGAGCTGGTCCGACAGGGTCAGTGTGAAGACCTTTCCGCCAATGGCCCCCCGCGTCGTGAAGTCCGGAGCGGCCGCCCCGACCGCCAGTGCGCTTGTAGCCGCCTTCGGCACCACGAACAGGGCCGTTGCGGCTGTAAGGCCGACGCCAGCGATCGCCCATTTGATCCACCGCTTCATGTCCGTCTCCCTCAACGTGCGCGGAGCGTACATCATGGCGGCAGACAAATCGACCCGCCTTGCCCTTTTGCCGCCCCGCCAGTAAAGCGCGGGCCTATCATGACCGCGCCGCTCATCATCGCTGTGCCCAAAGGGCGCATATTGGAGGAGGCCCTGCCGATGCTCGGCAAGGCAGGCATTGAGATGGATGCCGCCTTCCACGACAAGAACAGCCGTGCGCTCCGCTTTGCGACCAACCGCCCCGACACATGGGTCATACGAGTGCGTGCATTCGATGTTGCGACGTTCGTGGCACACGGCGCCGCGCAGGTCGGTATCGTCGGTTCGGATGTGGTCGAGGAATTCGATTATTCGCAGATTTATGCGCCGGTAGACCTCGGCATCGGCCGTTGCCGGCTGTCTGTCGCACAGCCCATCGACGCGGTGGAAGAAGACGAGGCAGGCATGAGCCATGTTCGTGTCGCCACCAAATATCCACACCTCACCCGCCGCCATTATGAGGCGAAGGGGATACAGGCCGAATGCGTGAAGCTGAACGGCGCCATGGAGCTCGCCCCCTCGCTCGGCCTGTCGCGCCGGATCGTCGATCTGGTCTCGTCGGGCGCGACGTTGACGGCCAACGGCCTTGTTGAAACGAGCGTCATCATGGACGTTTCCGCGCGGCTGATCGTCAACCGCGCAGCATTCAAGATGCGCGCGGGCGAACTCGCGCCACTGGTTGAGGCGTTTCGCAAGGCCCTGGAGACGCGCAATGTGGCGGCTTGACACCAGCGCGCCGGATTTCGCGGCACAGTTCGCCACCCTCGTCAGCGCCCGGCGGGAGGCGGACGAGGATGTTTCGGCGAGGGTTCGGGAGATCATCAGCCGGGTCCGCACGGGCGGCGATACGGTATTGCGCGAACTGACGAGCCGGTTCGACCGCCATGACCTTGATGCGACCGGCTGGCGCGTCGAGCGCGCAGAGACGGACGCCGCTCTCCACAGCCTCGACCCGGAACTGCGATCGGCGCTGGAACTGGCCGCAGAGCGGATCGCCGCCTACCATGCAAAGCAGCGTCCGCAGGATCGGGATGAAACGGACGAGGCAGGCGTGCGCCTTGGGGCGCGCTGGAACGCAGTGGACGCAGCGGGTCTCTATGTGCCGGGTGGACGTGCGGCCTACCCGTCGAGCGTCCTGATGAACGCGATTCCAGCGAAGGTGGCGGGCGTGGGGCGCATTGTCATCGTCACGCCCACGCCGGGCGGCGAGATCAATCCGCTGGTGCTGGCGGCCGCGAAGATTGCGGGTGTGGAAGAGGTCTGGCGCATCGGCGGAGCTCAGGCGATCGCGGCTCTGGCCTATGGCACGGAACGGATTGCGCCGGTCGATGTCATCGTCGGCCCGGGCAACGCCTGGGTGGCCGAGGCCAAGCGGCAGCTTTACGGCGTCGTTGGTATCGACATGGTGGCGGGACCGTCGGAAATCGTGGTGGTCGCCGACGCCAAGAACGATCCTGAATGGATTGCTGCCGATCTGCTCAGTCAGGCGGAGCACGACCCTACCAGCCAGTCGATCCTGCTGACCGACGATGCGGCGTTTGCCGATGCGGTCACCGGCGCCGTGAACCGGCAGATTGACGGACTTCCGACGCGGGAGACGGCACGCGCGAGCTGGGAAGCAAATGGCGCCATCATCCTGGCGCCCACGCTCGACGCGGCAATGCCACTGGTCGATGCCCTCGCTCCCGAGCATCTGGAACTGGCCGTGGACGATCCCGATGCGCTGTTCGCGCAGGTGCGTCATGCGGGCTCAGTCTTCCTGGGAAGGTTGACGCCGGAGGCGGTGGGAGATTACGTCGCAGGACCCAACCATGTGCTGCCGACCGGGCGGCGTGCGCGTTTTTCATCCGGCCTCTCCGTGCTGGACTTCATGAAGCGTACGAGCTTCCTGGCACTTGATCGCGGAGCGCTGGACCGTATCGGTCCGGCAGCCGTCGCTCTGGCGCGGGCAGAGGGTCTGCCCGCCCATGCCGCCAGCGTGGCCAGCCGACTTTCGTAACAAGGAGCCGACAGATGCCGATCTCACTTTACGACGCCTTCGTACCGTCCTGCCTCCAGGTGATAGGATCCGTGCGCGGTCTGGTCGACAAGGCGGAAGCGCATTGTTCCAGCACGGGCTGCGCGCCGGAGGAGATCATAGAGGCGCGTCTATACGGCGACATGTTGCCTTTCTCCTATCAGGTAAAGTCCGTTGCGGTTCATGGGTTTGGCGCCATCAAAGGGGTGCGCAGCGGCGTATTCTCGCCGGATATGACCACCCCGCCCGCCAGCTTTGCCGAAATGCGCGCTGTCCTGGACAGCGCAACGGCGGGTCTGGGTACGGTAACGGCGGAGGAACTGGAGGACCTGATCGGACGCGAGACGATATTTTCGATCCCGGCGATCAATCTGGAGCTGACGTTCACGGCGGAGAATTTCCTCCTCTCCTTTTCCCAGCCCAATTTCTATTTTCATGCCACGACGGCCTATGGCATCCTGCGCCATAACGGCCTCGACATTGGCAAGAAGAACTTTCTCGGCGCCATGCGCTTCAACCACCCCGCATGAGCGAACGTGCAAAATCCCGATCCGCGGCGCGGCTGGCGGCCGTGCAGGCGCTCTATCAGAAGGAGATGGAGGGCACGCCTGTCGCAAGGCTGCTGCACGAATTCCATGAGCATCGCCTCGGCGCGACCATCGAGGATGTGACCTATGCCCCGGCCGAGGTGAGCTTTTTCGACGACATCGTGATGGGCGTTGCGGCGCGGCAGGATGAAGTGGACGCATTGATCCGCGATCGCCTTTCGGAAGGATGGAACCTGGAACGGCTCGATCGCCCGATGCGGCAAATCCTGCGCGCAGGGACGTACGAGCTGATCGCGCGGGCGGACGTACCGACCGGCACCGTCATCAGCGAATATGTCGACGTGGCCAAGGCCTTCTACGACAAGCGGGAGACAGGCTTCGTCAACGGCCTGCTCGATGCCGTGGCCAAGACCGCGAGGACGTGACATGTCCGGCGAGGGTGATTTCATCGCCCTGATGCGCGGATTGGCGAGCCACCCTGCCGCGCGGGGACTTATGGACGACGCGGCGGTACTCGACCTGGACGGCCGGTCGCTGGTCCTTACCCATGACATGATAGTGGAAGGCGTGCATTATCGCCCGAACGATCCCGCAGGGGATGTGGCGTGGAAGCTTGTCGCCATCAATATGTCCGACCTCGCCGCAAAAGGCGCGTTGCCGCTCGGCGTGCTGCTCGGCTTCTCGCTCACCGGAGCGTCGGAATGGGAGCGGGAGTTCGCCACTGGTCTAGGCGAAGCCCTTGCTGGTTTCAGTGTCCCGCTGCTGGGAGGAGATACGGTCGCGATGCCGCCGGGCGCCCCTCGCGCGCTCGGCCTGACGGCGATAGGTTCCGCGCCGGTTGGCGGCGTACCCAGTCGCGCCGGGGCGAAGCCGGGTGATCTCATTTACGTCAGCGGCACCATAGGGGATGCGGGGGCGGGGCTGTCGATGCTTGAGCGCGGACACAGTGACCTGGAAACGGACGAGGCGCTCATTGCCGCCTATCGCCGGCCAGCACCCAACCTTGCGCTGGGCCGCGCGCTCGCGCCGTTCGTCACCGCGATGGCCGATATCTCCGACGGGCTTCTGATCGATGCCGCGCGAATAGCAAAGGCGAGCGGCTCCACCGTGCATATCGATCTTGACCGGGTTCCGCTGTCGGCAGCGTTCGTCGCAAGGTGCGGCGACAGCCGGGAAAGCCGCCTGTCCGCAGTCACCGCCGGGGACGATTATCGCCTGCTGTTTTCCGCCGATCCCTCGCGAACGGCCGATATTGCCGGGGCCGCCGCGCGATGCGGCGTGACGCTGACTGCTGTCGGAAGATGCGCCGCAGGGGAAGGATTGACGCTGTTCGACGCCGGCCAGAAACTTCCGTTGCCCGCCCGGCTCGGTTACGAACATCGCGGCGATCTCGCCTGAACGCTGGATTAATCAGTTGACGCGGCGAATTGCGCCGATAGGTTCCTGCCCACTGTGATCAGCCTTGGTCAGGACGTTTATGACCTACAAGTTGCTGAATATCGGGGATAAAGTCGACAGGTTCAACCTGTCCGCCGGGCTGCGCGCCGGCTACTACCACACATTCTATAACCACAATGGCGCCCGTCCTACCCCGGCGGAGCGCTGCTGATGACATCCAGTTCGGGGGAGAGGAAAGCCATATGACAGTCGTGTTGATTGCCATAGCATGCGGCCTGCTGGCCGTGGTCTATGGCGTTGTGACCAGCCAGCAGGTGCTGAAGGCATCTCCTGGAAACGAGAAGATGCAATCCATCGCGGCCGCAATTCAGGAGGGGGCACAGGCCTATCTGGGCCGGCAATACCAGACCATCGCCATTGTCGGCGTCGTGGTCGCGGCAATCCTGTTCTTTACCTTGGGGGCGCTTTCCACCGTGTCCTTCATCATCGGCGCGGTGCTTTCGGGCGCAGCGGGTTATGTCGGCATGAACATTTCGGTCAGGGCGAACGTGCGCACGGCCGAAGCGGCACGCGGGTCGCTGCAGGGTGGTCTCACCCTCGCCTTCCGCGCGGGCGCGATCACCGGCATGCTGGTGGCGGGCTTCGGATTGCTCTCGATCGCCGGGCTATTCTGGTATCTGACCGGGCCTGCCGGTCTTGCACCGAACGATCGGACGATCATATCCGCGCTGACTGCCCTGGCGTTCGGCGCGTCGCTCATTTCAATCTTTGCGCGTCTGGGTGGCGGTATCTTCACGAAGGCGGCGGACGTCGGCGCAGACCTGGTCGGCAAGGTCGAGGCCGGTATTCCGGAGGACGATCCACGCAACCCCGCCGTAATCGCGGACAATGTCGGCGACAATGTGGGCGACTGCGCGGGGATGGCAGCCGACCTGTTCGAAACCTATGTGGTGACGCTCGGCCTGACGATGGTGTCCATCGCATTGCTGGTGAGCGCCTCATCCGCCGACCTGATGGCGCTGATGTCGCTTCCGCTCGCTGTTGGCGGCGTGTGCATCATCACGTCGATCATCGGCACCTATTTCGTGCGCCTTGGCGGGTCGAACAACATCATGGGTGCGCTGTACAAGGGCTTCTGGACGACGGCGCTGCTTTCGGTAGCGGGCATTTATTATGTCACCTGGCAGGTGTTCGGCGGCGACATGAACCGCGCGATCGGCGCCGACCTTGAAGGTGCCGGCGGATATACCGGCATGGCATTGTTCTGGTGCATGCTGATCGGTCTTGTCGTCACCGGGCTGCTCGTGTGGATCACCGAATATTACACCAGCACCAGCTATCGCCCGGTCCGGTCGATCGCGCGGGCGAGCGTCACCGGCCACGGTACCAATGTGATCCAGGGCCTTGCCGTCAGCCTGGAGGCGACGGCGCTGCCGACGTTGGTGATCGTCATCGCGGTCATC
>DASULD010000188.1:0-2837 GCA_036278355.1 Sphingobium sp. | reverse complement strand
CTCTGCCCGCGAAGTTGAAGTCACCCAGCTTCGCCCAGGCTTCCTCTAACCCCGCTTCTGCTGCCTTCTCATACCATTCAAGCGCCTGCGCGAAGTCCTGCAGGACGCCAAGGCCATGTTCGAAGATTTCGCCCAGCCGGTACATGGCGGCCACGTCGCCTTCGTCCGCCCGCCTGCGCGTCAGGTTCAACGCGCTCGTGAAATCCTGGCGTGCGAAAGCATCATCCACCTCCGCAGGTGTCGGCAGCGGGTTCGGCTTCTTCCGGCCCAGCAAGAGGTCACGAATACCGGCCATCATTGCGGCTCCCGCATGGCTTCGGACGAGGCACGCTGCGCTCCGCTCAAGAAGTAGGAAAGGATTGTGCGCTTGCCCACGAGGATGTCACCGGTCAGCGTCATGCCCGGGATCAGGCGAAAATCCTTTGGCACGTTGATGAGTCTGGTCCCGTCGATGCGCACCTGCACCTTGAAATAGGGTTCCGTTTGTCTGCCGTCGGCGTCCTGGGTAAAGGACCCCTCGCTGATCGAGGTGATGACGCCGTGAGCTGTGCCATGCCTCAGGAAGTCATAGGCATCGAGCTTGATCGTCACTGCGTCGCCATGCTCAATGAAGCCGATATCCTGGCTTCGTACCGCCATCTCCACTTCCAGCTTGCCGCGTATGGGTGTGATCGTGAACAGCGGCTTTTGACTGCGGCTGGGATCGACAATCGATCCGATGGACGCTTCGCCAATGTCCAGCACGACGCCGTCCTCAGGAGCGACCAGATTAATGAACTCGCTGATCTTGCGGGCTTTGGTAGCCTCGCCGCGATCATCGTTGAGCTGCCGCCGTGCCGTGGCCAGTTGCACCGCCGCATCGTTGCGCCACTTGCTTATGAAGGCCTCGCGCTGCGCGCGCAGCGCTGCCAGCTCATTCCTGATCTGCGCCGCCTCGTGGCGGCTCTCCTTGGCCTGGCGCTCGACCGCCGTCCGATCCGACGTGGCGATCATGGTGTTGAGCTTTGAACCAAAGCCGCGTTCTTCCAGAGTGGAACGCATATCTTGTATGCGGGAGGCGATGGCGAGCTGCTGGTCATAGTTGCTGGCATTGGTGCTCGCGCGCGATTGGGAGACCTGGAGAGCGGCCAGGCGAGCGTCATAGTCAGCGAGAGATTGCCGAAGTTCCGCTTGCCGCTGCTGAAAAATCCCGATCTGAAGGTCTGAGTCGGGGTCCTCCTTGGACGGGACATAAGGCCGCCCGTCGACTTCGGCCTGGAGGCGCTCAACCATAGCCCGGTTGGCGACGCCGCGCAGCTCGAACTGTTCAAGATTGGCTTTCGCGAAGGTAGGGTCGAGCGTGGCGAGGATCTGCCCCTTGCGGACCAGATCTCCTTCCCTGACCTTGATCTCCCTCACGATCGAGCGATCGAGCGGCTGGACGAACAGCGACCCCTCAAGCGGGACGATCTTGCCCCTGCCCAATACCACCCGGTCGAGTGACACCACCGCCATCAGGAGGATGGAAAGCAGCAACATGCCGCTCAGCACGTACATGAAACTGATGGAGCGGCTCGGCAGGACGCGCGCCAGAACGGCCTGCGTTTCCGATTGGAAAACCGCGACCTGGCCGGATGCGCCGTTGCCGGAACTACTGATGATGAGTGATCGCGATGCGGCCAACGGATGTTACCTCGCTTGATCGGTTCTGGGTGTACCACATGTGCTTGTAGATTTCGTTGCGGTGCAACAATTCGGTGTGCGACCCCATGTCATCGAGGCGGCCTTTTTCCAGCACCAGGATTTTGTCCGCATTCACCAGCATCGCGAGCCTGTGTGAAACGCAGATGATGGTCCGCCCCTGTGCTATGCGCATCAGGTTGGCGTTGATGATCGCCTCCGATTCCGCGTCGAGCGCCGATGTGGCCTCATCGAGGATCAGGATCGGCGGATCAAGAATCAGCGCGCGCGCGATGGCCAGGCGCTGCCGCTGGCCGCCGGACAGGTTGGCCGCGCCCTCGGAAAGATAGGTGTCATACCCCTGCGGCAGACGCTCAATGAACTCCTCCGCGCCGGCAAGCTGCGCGACGCGGACGATCTCTGAAAAGGTGGCGTGCGGTTTGGCGATACCGATATTCTCGCGGATCGTGCCGCTGAACAGGAAATTGTCCTGGCTCACGATACCGATGCAGGTGCGCAGGTGCCGCAGATCGATCTCGCGCAGATCCATGCCGTCGATCTTGATGATGCCTTCATACTGAGAGTTGAGGCCCTGCAGGAGGCGAGTGATCGTCGTCTTTCCCGAACCCGAACGACCCATGACGCCCAGAAACGTCCCAACAGGGACCTCGAATCCGACCGCGTCCAGCGCGATCAATGCGCCGGGCGCATAGCGAAAGCTTACATCCTGGAACGAGATGTTCCCCGAAATGGGCTGGCGAAGTCCGGTTCCGATCCGCGTCAGTTCCGGCTGGGCATTGACCACCGATCCTACCTCGGCGACAGCTTCCTTGATTTCCCCGTAGTCCTGCATCAGTTGCGCAAGCTGAATGATCGGCTGGGCGGCCCGATTGCCGAGCATGATGAACGCCATCAGCGAACCGGCCTGAAACGTGTCCGGATCGATCAGCGTCAGATAGGCGCCGAGCAGGAACACGCCCGAGAAGATGAGCCGCTCGAACGGAACGGAAATCGTCTGGGGGACGTTGGCGGTTTGCCCCAGCGAATAGCGCGCCTCGACGGACTGGGCCACCCGGACATCCCACTCCCCACGCCTGCGCCCTTCGAGTGCCAGCGTTTTGATGGTCTTGATGCCGTAGATGCTCTCGACAAGATGCGTGTTCTTGCGCTGCTCGGCG
>DASULD010000187.1:0-11478 GCA_036278355.1 Sphingobium sp. | reverse complement strand
TTCATCGCGTTCGTTCAATGCCACAGCCGCGTTGTCAGCCGGTGGCGGTGGCGGTGGCAATTGGCGGATCGGCCAAGGCCATATTGCAGCGCGAGGAGGTGACCAACGCAAACCAGATGAACCGGTTCGAGCGCGTTGTCGCCCCGGCCTACATTAGCACCGGTGCGCGCCGCATCGTCAGCCACCTGCTCCCGCCATTACGGACGAGCATCACCGAGGCAGGACGGAAAAGATGAACGAAGTAAATGCGAACGATATCGCGTACTGAATTGGGACAGTTGCGCCATCCCAATTAAAAACATGGTAAAAATACTGTTACTGGAAGGCATATTCATAGTGGATCAGATTCGACTCATCGTGTTTTCTCCGGCAGCGTAGGACCTCGTGTAACAGGAGGGCACTATTATGCGATTCGTGCGATTGCTCGCGGCGTCGGCTGCACTTGCGTGTTCGGGGCTGGCCGGTCAGGCTCAGGCGGCCACGATCTTCGAAACGGCGCCTTATGCGCGCCGCCTCTTTTCGGTGCCGAAATGGGTGCCCGCGCAAGGTCAGGTCAGCTTTGACCATGCGAAATGCCGGACGGACGATCCGCTCGACATCCTCTATTACGACCGCTGCACCGTGCGCCTCGACAAGAACGGGTCGGGCGCCGATCTGGTGTCCTTCACCCGTTTCGGCGGCACGGTGTTTTTCGCTTTCCCCGATGGCACGCTCGACCTGACATCCGGCCAGGTGACCGGCACGTCGACATCCACATGGTCCTCGGGCACAGGGCCGGTCACGCTCCTGATCCATTCGTCCCAGGTGCCGGAACCCGCCACATGGGCGCTGATGATCCTGGGGATGGGCGCGATCGGTGCGGCGATCAGGGTCAGACTGGCCCGGTCCAGGTTGGCCAGCCTCCCGTTACATGGGCATATCGATGGTCCTCGGCGAAGCCGCGCCAGAGGTTCAGGCGCTCGCGCAGCGAGCCCGCGCTGGGGATAAGCACGCGCAGCTCGACCTCGGCATCCGGTTCGAGGAAGGTAATGGCTTGCCGCCGCATGGACAACGGTTGCTGCGGGCAAGCGCGGCGGCGATATATACGTCAAATGCGCCGCCTCCAGTCTGGTAAGTCCCGGTCCGGCGGAAGCCTCGCCGGTCACCGGCTCAGGACTCGGGAACAATTCTCAGGAATCTCTCGATGCTCTGGCCGATTATAATGGTTGGCCGGACAGCCTCTGCCAGTGACCAATCAATATCCGGCGCCCAGCAGAAATGAAATTCGCGAAAGAACCGGGCACCCCACCATGAGAGGTTCGTGGAGGTGAGACCACGTTCAAAGAAAGAATTGCCGAAGCACAATACCGCTTCATCGCTAAGGGGATGTTTGTTACGCCATCGCCGAATTGTGCCCCTATGCCCGGAAGGAGGATCCACCTCTTCGATCAAGTCAGGCGGCGGCTGAACGCCGGTCGGCGTAACAAGGCCCCGAAAAACAGTAAATGCCTCCATTTCGAAGGGCCGCGTTTCGAGGGGGAACTTCCGGCCCAAATCTCCCGGAGCATTCGCAGTCCGCGCTTCTTGGCGTCTGTAGCCGGAGCGGGCGCGATCCGGCAGCAGCGCCCGCATCATCGTTTCCGCTCCGTATGAGGAGAAATGCGAATCCATCGCTAGAAACGTGGCAGTGGGGCAATCGCACGCCTGCAACAGGTTCAGTCCATTTATGTGCTGGAACGTGCCATCCACATTGGCGCTTAGTGCGTCCAGCACCCATGACCATAACGGCGATGCTCCGCCGTTCCCCAGAGGCGACATCATCGGCAAAACAGACGATTTTTCTGGAATCATCATCTGAACAAATCGGGCGCCCAACGCACGGCTGCGCCGCAACCTGTCCCGGGCCAACAGCACCCAGCGTCGCGCTATTTCCCGGTTCGATCGATCGTCCCTGTCCTGATAGATGCTCAGGACATCGTTCGATCCCTTATAGACGAAAATGTGTCCATTCCTACCGATCACCGCGCTGCCATCGCTGGAAACGAGTAAATCTGAAGCATGGTTGGAAATCGACACATAACCTCCCTACCGGCGCGATACGAAATACTTTGTGAACATACCCTTTGTCCATGACCATCAAATTCCGACGTGCTCCCGGTCTGGCGGGACCAGATGACAATTGGACGCGCAAGCCACGCGTAATTGTTGCAATCGGGAGCGAGGCGGGTTCGGGCATGTTCCGGATTGCTTCGCTGCGCTCGCAATGAGGAACCGAAAGTTTGGTGGAGTTTCTGGCTTCGCCGCGTCCTGCGGCGAATAGCGGATTCTCGGGGGCCGTAGTGCGCCGCTTCAATTGACTTCACGCCCCCCCCATCCTACATCGCGGCGGTGTTTCCACAGGGCCTTCGGAGGGCCTTGGGGAGGGCCTTCGGGGCGGCGTTTTTCCGCATCTGGAGTGCCCCGCCTTTGATTGCATCAAAGACGACATCTAGATTGTTTTTTTACCGTGATTTCGAGTCCGAACGACCTTCCCATCTGGCTCAAGATCATTCTAATTCAGTCAGGACACGTGCATGCTCGGCGCCATCGCCAAAACCATTTTCGGTTCTTCCAACGAACGCTACGTCAAGTCGCTGGGCAAGCTGGTTGCGCAGATCAATGGCTTCGAAAGCAGCATCTCGGCCCTGTCCGACGCCGATCTGACAGACCAGACGCGCAAGTTCCGGGAGCGGCTCGCCAATGGCGAGACGCTGGACAGGCTTTTGCCCGAGGCGTTCGCCACGGTGCGCGAGGCCGCGAAGCGGACACTGGGCCAGCGCCATTACGATGTGCAGATGATCGGCGGCATCGTCCTCCACCGCGGCGAAATCGCCGAGATGCGCACGGGCGAGGGCAAGACCCTGGTCGCGACGCTCGCGACCTATCTCAACGCCCTGGAAGGCAAGGGCGTGCATGTCGTCACGGTGAACGATTATCTGGCCCGCCGCGACTGCGACTGGATGGGCCAGGTTTATCGTTTCCTCGGCCTGACCACGGGCGTCATCGTTCCGAACATGCGCGAGGAGGAGCGGCGCGAGGCCTATGCCGCCGACATCACCTATGCGACGAACAACGAGCTGGGCTTCGATTACCTGCGCGACAATATGAAATACGACCGGGCGCAGATGGTGCAGCGGCCGTTCAACTACGCGATCGTGGACGAAGTGGACTCGATCCTGATCGACGAGGCGCGCACGCCGCTGATCATCTCCGGGCCGACCGACGACAAGTCGGAGCTGTATATCTCCGTCGACGCGGTGGTGAAGCAGCTGGGCGAGGCGGATTACGACAAGGACGAGAAGCAGCGGAACATCACGCTGACCGAGGAAGGCACCGAGCATGTCGAACGGATGCTGGAGCAGGCCGGTCTGCTCGTCGGGTCCAACCTCTACGACTTCGAGAACACGCAGGTCGTCCACCATGTGAACCAGGCGCTGCGCGCGAACAAGATGTTCCGGCGCGACATCGACTATATCGTCAAGGACGGCAAGGTCATCATCATCGATGAGTTCACAGGCCGCATGATGGAGGGCCGCCGCTGGTCCGAAGGGCTGCACCAGGCGGTCGAGGCCAAGGAAGGCGCGAACATCGAGCCGGAGAACCAGACGCTCGCGTCCATCACCTTCCAGAATTATTTCCGCATGTATCCGAAGCTTTCGGGGATGACCGGCACGGCCGCGACCGAGGCGATGGAATTCCACGAAATCTACAAGATGAACGTGGTCACGATCCCGACCAACCTGCCGGTCCAGCGCAACGACGACGAGGATCTGTTCTACAAGAGCCTGGAGGACAAGTTCCAGGGCATCGCACGTACGATCAGGGAGCATCAGGCCAAGGGCCAGCCGGTTCTGGTCGGCACGGTCTCCATCGAGAAATCGGAGCTGCTGTCGGAGTATCTGAACAAGGAAGGGGTCACCCACAGCGTCCTCAACGCCCGCTTCCATGAGCAGGAAGCGCATATCGTGGCGCAAGCGGGGCGGCTGCGCGCCGTCACCATCGCGACCAACATGGCCGGACGCGGCACCGATATTCAGCTTGGCGGCAATCTTGAGTTCCGGATCAATGACGAACTGAGCGACGTGCCCGAAGGGCCGGAGCGGGACGCCGCCATCGAACGGATCAAGGCCGAAATCGCCGAGGAAAAGCGAAAGGTCCTGGAGGCGGGCGGCCTGTGCGTGATCGGCACGGAGCGCCACGAAAGCCGCCGCATCGACAATCAGCTGCGCGGCCGGTCGGGCCGCCAGGGCGACCCGGGCCTGTCCCGTTTCTACCTCAGCCTCGACGACGATCTGCTCCGCATATTCGGGCCGGATACGCTGTTTGCCCGCATGATGCGGTCGAGCCTGGAAGATGGAGAGGCGCTGCCCCCCTCGCGCTGGATGTCCAAGGCGATCGAAACCGCCCAGCGGAAGGTCGAGGCCCGCAACTACGAAATCCGCAAGCAGGTCGTCGAATATGACGACGTGATGAACGATCAGCGCAAGGTCATATACGAGCAGCGCGGTGACATCATGGATGCCGAAACCGTGGATGACGTGGTCGTCGACATGCGACACGAGACGGTGAACGACATCGTCGGCACGCACTGCCCGCCGGGCACCTACCCCGAACAGTGGGACGTGGAGGCCCTGAAGGCGCGTATCGCCGATGTCCTGAGCCTCGAACCCGATGTCGACGGCTGGCTTCAGGAGGATGCGGTCGACCCGGAGATCATCCAGGAACGGCTTGTCGCGCTGGCGGACAAGGCGGTCGAGGACAAGATCGCGGGAATGGAGCCGCAAAGCTGGCACGGCATCGAAAAAAGTATCCTGCTGCAAAATCTCGACCATCACTGGAAAGAGCATCTCGCAACGCTGGATGCCCTGAGGCAGGTGGTCCACCTGCGGGCCTATGCCCAGAAGACGCCGATCAACGAATACAAGGCCGAAGCGTTCGCCCTGTTCGAGCGGATGCTCACCAACATCCGCGAGGATGTGACGCGCACGATCGGACGGGTGCAGTTCCAGATGACGCCGGAGGTGCCGGAATTGCCGACGCTGCCCGACTTCATCACGAACTGGTCCGCCGATGAGGCCGGCGGGGTGGACGAGAACGGGTTCGTCACGACACGGATTCCGGGTATCCTCGCGGCTGCGAGCGGAGGAGCCGCGCTGGCGGACCCCTACGCCGATGAAGGCATCAACCGCAACGCGCCCTGTCCCTGCGGATCGGGCAAGCGGTACAAGCACTGCCACGGCGCGCTCAGCTAAGGCACTGGACACCGTCAGCCGGACTGCGCGATCAGCCCGGCTTCAAAACATCCGCGAGGGAGACCCGGGCCGATCCGCGCCGCGCGGGCAGGGGCTGTGACGGGTCCGGCTTCCATCCGCTGAAATAAAGGATCGAGAAGCTCTCGCCGATCCTGCCGTCGGCATCGGCGGATTCCCCGAACAGCAGCGATGCGCGGGCGATCGCCCCCCGCGTGAGAGGCCCGATTCTGTCGCGCGCCATGACGTTGCCGTGGCCCATGCCGCGCAGATCGCGCATCAGCGCAAGCAGCGAGCCGTAGCGCACCGTCAGCGTCTCTATGTCCGCAACCGGCATGGCATAACCGGCGCGGGCGAGGAGATCGCCCGCCGCGCGCACATCGATCTGCGGATGCACATGCGGCCGCGCCTTGTCCCCCTCGGCATCCAGCAGCGCCTGCTTCAACCGGGGCAGCGACCCTGCACCCATGCACGCACCCAGGAACAGCCCGTCCGGGCGCAACAGCCGCCGTATGAGGACGAGCGCGCCCGGAAGATCGTTCACAGTGTCGAGCGTGTCGCAGGACAGGACAAGGTCGAAACTGTCCGACGCGAAGGGAAGGGCGTCCTCGTCCGCCTGCACCCCATCGTTCGCGCGGGCGTTGAGGGCGCCGGGATCGCAGCACGTGACCGACTTGCCGAGCGCGCGCAGCGCATCGCGCGCGCTGCTGTCCGGGCAGCCGAGGAGCAGCACGGTCTCAAGCGGGCGGCTCACGTCGCCCAGTCGCTCCAGCAGGCCGTCGAGCATATGGCGGTAAAGGAAATCGTGCGCGGCAAACCCGACGTGCGCGCGGTCCCGCGCCAGCGCGCGGCGGCGCGGATCGAAAATGGTGGGGGGGGCAGGCTGATCGACCATTTTCCGGCTTGTGCCGATGCACGCGCCAGTGAACAAGCCCTTATGCTTCCGTTTCTGTCCGAGCCCCTTTCCAGATACATGCCCCGGCACGTTCCGGTAGCCGCCCGGGCAGTGCTCGATTTCGCGCTGCCGCCGCGCTGCCCGGGATGCGGGGCAATCGTAGGCGAAGATCACGCCTTCTGCGCGGGATGCTGGCAAACGATGCGCTTCCTGGGCGATCCGTGCTGCGCGTCATGTGGCGTTCCGTTCGACCGGGACGAAGGAGAGGGCGCGCGATGCGGCGCCTGCCTTGCCGATAGCCCGCCCTGGACCAGCGCGCGCGCCGCGATCGGCTATGGCGACATATCGGGCGCGGTGGCCATGCGGCTTAAGTACGGGCGGCGGACCGGCCTTGCGCGATTGATGGCGCGGCACATGGCGCACCGTGTCCATCCTGACGTGAGGACGGCGGGCAAAGCGGCCCTGATCGTCCCGGTGCCGCTGCACCGGTGGAGATTGTGGAGTCGGGGGTTCAACCAGTCGGCGCTTGTCGCCGGGCATATCGCCCGTGCGCTGGACATTCCCGCCGATCCCTTCGTCCTGCGCCGGGTACGCGCGACGCGGCCGTTGCGTGAGCTTGGCCCGCGTGAACGGCACCGGACCGTCGCGCGCGCCTTCGCGATCGATCCGAAACGTGCAGGAGCGCTTGACGGCAGGACCGTCCTGCTGATCGACGATGTGCACACCAGCGGGGCGACGGCGCGCGCCTGTGCCCGGACGCTCATGGCGGGGGGCGCCCATGCGGTGCATCTGCTGTGCTGGGCCAGGGTACTGAACGACGGACCCGGCAATTGACAAAGGCACACCGGCGCACAATGTCCCCACTGGAGGACATGCAACCGATATGAAACAGGTCGAAATCTATACCAAGGCGTTTTGCGGATATTGCCATCGCGCAAAGGAACTGCTGCACAGCAAGGGCGTCGCGTTCGAGGAATATGACGTCACGATGGGCGGCCCCAAGCGCACGGAAATGCTGGAGCGCGCCAATGGCGGAGTGACCGTGCCGCAGATTTTCGTCGACGGTAAGCATATCGGGGGATCGGACCGGCTGGCCGCGCTTGAGGCGCAGGGAAAGCTTGACGAAATGCTGGGTTTATAGTCGGGCAGACCGATGCGCGCCGCAGTGCTCCAGTCAACCAGCGGGATCGACCCCGCAGCCAACGCGGCGATGCTGACAACAGCGATCGGCCAGGCGAAGGCAGGCGGGGCAGACATGCTGTTCACGCCCGAGATGGTGGGCTGCCTTGACCGCGACCGGGAACGGGCGGCGGGAGCACTGACCGACGAGGCGCATGACACCGTGCTCGCGGCGGTGAGAGACGCGGCGGCACGGCATGGCCTGTGGGTCCATATCGGTTCGCTGGGCCTCGCGGGAGAGCGCGAGGACGGGCGCTGGACCAATCGCGGGTTTGTGATCGACGCCAATGGCGACATCCGGGCGCGATACGACAAGATACACCTGTTCGACGTCGACCTGCCGGGGGGTACAAGCTGGCGCGAATCGGCGGCCTACGGACCGGGGGAACAGGCGGTGACGGTGGATACGCCCTGGGTCCGGCTGGGCCTTTCGGTCTGCTATGACCTGCGCTTCGCGGATCTGTACCGGCGGTTGAGCGATGAGGGCGCCCACATATTGCTGGTGCCTGCGGCGTTCACCGTTCCCACAGGCCGGGCCCATTGGGAGATATTGCTGCGCGCGCGGGCGATCGAAGCGGCGGCTTTTGTCATTGCCCCCGCGCAAACGGGCAGGCATGAAGACGGCCGGGAAACATACGGCCATAGCTTGGTTATCGACCCGTGGGGGGACGTTATTCTCGACATGGGCGAGGCGCCCGGCCTGGCCTTTGCCGATCTGGACCTTGGCCGTGTCAGCGAGGTACGAGCGCGTATTCCGGTGATCGATCACAGGCGTGCCATTAAAGGCGGCGAGCCTCCAGACTCGTTCCAGTCTGATTGAAACAGGCCGAGTCCGGATTTATGTTGGTTTTCCGCGATTTCTGAGCCGACAGGTGATTTACCTGCCTCGAAATCACGCTAGGGAAGGTGGAATGCAAACGTGATCGTGTTTGATCTGAGGTGCCGGAGCGCAGGGCATGTGTTCGAAGGCTGGTTTTCCTCCAGCGGAGATTTCGAACAGCAGCAGAAAAATGGGCTGATGACGTGTCCGATCTGCGGCGACACCGCCGTGGAAAAGGCGGTAATGGCCCCAGCCGTTGCGCCCAAGGGCAACCGGGCGGTGCCCGCGCGAGCCCCGGCGGGCGCCGGGGATCAGCGCGCAACGCGCGATATTCCGATGAGCGCTGGGGTCGACCCCGAAAAAGCCGTACGCCTGATGCAGGCGCTGGCGAGTGCACAGGCAGACGCGCTCAAGGGCAGCGAATGGGTGGGGGGACGCTTCGCCGATCTCGCGCGCGCCATGCACTATGGCGAAACCGACACGCGTCCGATCCACGGCCAGGTGGACGGAGAGGCCGCGCGCAGCCTGATCGAGGAGGGGATCGAGGTCGCGCCGCTGCTGTTCCCCGTCGTGCCGCCCGAAGCACAGAATTGACACGCCGCCACGCAACGGTTGAACCGGACGCCAATGCCTTATAGAGCGGCCGGGCCGACTTTCGCGCGGCACGCGCCCGTAGCTCAGCAGGATAGAGCATCAGATTCCTAATCTGAGGGCCACAGGTTCGAATCCTGTCGGGCGCACCATATTTGTAGGGCCTCAAGCGCCGGCGCGGGCATCCGCCCGCTTGGCTTTCCTCGCATAAGCTCGGACGGCCGTTCGGCCTTGCGAACCCTGTCGGGTTCGGGGCGCGCCTTTCGCGGCGCCCGTTTGTACTTCGCCTCAAGCGCCGGCGCGGGCATCCGCCCGCTTGGCTTTCCTCGCATAAGTTCGGACGGCCGTTCGGCCTTGCGAACCCTATCGGGTTCGAGGCGCGCCTTTCGCGACGCCCATTTGTACTTCGCCTCAAGCGCCGGCGCGGGCATCCGCCCGCTTGGCTTTCCCTTGCACAGCCCCCGCCGCGCATGGACGCTGCTTTTCTTCGCGAGCCGTGCTAAATATGACTGATGAGAACGCCCGGTTCAGCCAAGAGCAGCAGCGGCCTTCGCGGAAATTATGACGGGGCGGGAGCCGATTACACGCTCGCGCAGCGGTGGAACTCCTACACGCCTGCCATGCATGACCGCTGGCGCCGGCTCCACGGCCGCCAGAGCGCGCTTGCCCGCCGATATGGCGCGCCGCAGTTCCTCGCCGGGCTCGACCGGCTCGATTGCGCGGACGGCATACCCGACTTCGCGCGCGCGAACGCCATACTGGAGGCGGCGACGGGCTGGCGGATCGTTGCCGTTCCCGGTTTCATACCCGACGACATCTTCTTCGATCATCTCGGCAACCGGCGTTTCCCGGTGACGTGCTGGATCAGAGAGGAACATGAGCTCGATTATCTGGCCGAACCCGATGTGTTCCATGACTTTTTCGGGCATGTGCCAATGCTGCTCGACCCGGATTATGCCGATTTCATGGCGGCATATGGCAAGGCGGGCGCGCGGGCGATCGCGATGGATGCGCTCGACATGCTCGCCCGCATCTACTGGTACACGGTCGAGTTCGGCCTGATCGACGAGGGTGCGGGCCTGAAGGCGTTCGGCGCGGGCATCGTGTCGTCTGCGGGCGAGATCGTCTACAGCGTGGAGAACCGGGACGTCACGCGCCTGCATTTCGACCCCGTGCGGATCATGCGGACAGGCTATATGATCGACAGCTTCCAGAAATGCTATTTCGTGCTGGACGGCATCGGCCGCCTGATCGAAGAACTGGTGGCGCTCGATTTCGGGCCGATCTACGAACAATATCGCGCGGACCCGCCGTTGCTTCCCGGCGAGATACGGCCCGGAGACCGTCCATACACCGTGGACTGACGCGTCGCGTCAATCCGGCCCGTCCTCACTTTCGATCGCGTCCATGTCCTCGTCCGACAGGCCGAAATGATGCCCGACCTCATGCACGACGACGTGCGTGACAAGCGCGCCGAGATCGACGCCGGTTTCGATCCATTCACGGATCAGCGCGGCGCGGTAGAGCGTGATGACTGGCGGCAGCTCCCCCGATGACCAGATCGACTGCTCGTCCAGCGGACGGCCATAATACAGGCCGCTGAGGTCGAGCGGATCGGCGATGTCGAGGGCGTCGAGCGTTTCGCGGTCGGCACGCTCCTCCACGCGAAACAGAACGCCATCGAGGTGCGCGGCGAACTCGGCCGGAAGGCGGGCGACCGCCGCGCGCGCCAGCCGCTCTATCTCCGCCGCATCGGGCGCCGCTTCGTCCTTCCCGGTCACGGCGCGTTTATGCCAGCGCGGTCGATATTGTTCCAGCCCGCGTCCGGCAGCGGGTGTCACTCGATGATCGACCGCCCGGCTTTCCAGCCCATGACCAGAAGGACCGCCGCGCCGATGAGCGCGATCACGAAGATGATGAGGGCGATGTTCGCGAGCGTCCCCGCGATGCCGCCGAAGCCGAGAATCGCCGCGATCAGCGCGATGATGGCAAGGGTGATGGCCCAGCCGAACATGATGAGTCTCCTGCGGTTTGTTTGATCAATGAACGCAGGAGACGGGAGGGGTGTTCCGTTTGGGGGGGTGGAAGGGGTCGGTGGCAACCGTCGAAGCGTTAGTTCGGAGTGCCGGGCTGCTGAGCGGGCGATACCGCCGTTGCGGCAGCGACCGGAGTGGCAGCTGGTACGTCAACTATCTTGGGCTGAGCAACAGCGGCCCGGAATGCGATATCTTCATCCAAAAATGACTTCACCCCGGAACCGGTAGGAATAAAGGCGCTGGTGCCTGTCGTGAAAAAGCCCGCCAGCGGAACCAACGCGATGGAGGCGACTACGCCGCCCGTTCCAGTCACTCCTTTGTCATCGAATGCCCCCGTCAAACGGATGTTTCGGTCGCCGATTCGCATGGAAACTGCCCTTGCGCCGATGTAGCCGGACTTTCCCCACATGCCCTTGTTCCGAACTTCGGTGATTTCTCCCACAGCCGGGGTTCCAACAGGAACAACAACAACGCCGTTCTTTTCGATGTTAGCCGCAACCTCCATCTGGATTCGCTGGCCCACGCGAAGTTTCTTTTTCTTGGTGGTCAGTTCTTCCCGGGTCACCAGCGGAATTTCCGTTCCGGCTCGGAGTATGTTGTCGTTAAGGCTTGGTTCCAACGTAGCAACAGGCTGGACGGGCAGTGGTTGGGCAGCCGGCACGGATGTTTGTGCTGCCGCTGTTTTCCCGT
>DASULD010000186.1:0-4706 GCA_036278355.1 Sphingobium sp. | reverse complement strand
ATCGCTCAGTTCATAGGTTGAGATGTTCGAAACACCCCAGGTTCGAACCTTGGATCCGAAGCCATTGACGGGGGTGATGGGCGTTGCGCCAGGCGCAATCGGCCCGATTCCGGGAATGACGCGATTGACACCCGTGAGCATGTTGACCGCGAACGGATTTCCGGTCCGCACCAGCAGATTGCCCTGAACCTGCGCTGTACCTCCGCCCAGCGCGCTCTGCTGGTTGACGACCTGCTGCGTGAGGTTCGACACCAGCGCCGCGAAGCCGGTCGCGTCGAGCGGAGCGGCCTCGATGATCGCGGGATAGGGAATTTCGTTTCGGCTCTGATAATCGAGGGTCAGCAGATTCTCGAAACCCGTGCTAGGCTGCAGCAACAGCGTGGCGCGAATGCTATTATTGTCGCGATCGCCGAGATCGTGCATGCCGGGATAGGCGTTTTTGTAAACACCGTCCCTCCGTTCCAACTGGCCGGCGACACGTAGCGCGGCGACATCGGCCGCCAACGGCACGTTCAAGACGCCATTAAAACGCATGAGATCATAGTTGCCGTAGTCAAAAGTAGCCTCGGCGCCAAAATCATATTTCGGCTTTGCCGTCGCGAAAACCATGGCGCCACCCATAGAATTCTTGCCGAACAAGGTTCCTTGCGGGCCCTTCAGCGACTGGACATTTTCCATGTCGTAGAGGATGAGCCCGCGCGTGCCCTGCGGTACGCCGTTGACATATGTCACCACATTCTCGTCGGTAAACAGCACCTGGCGCTGGCCACGCAGGATGAATTCGACCTGCGACGGATAAAGCGTGCTCGGTTTGATCTGGAGGTTCGGGATATTATACTGCAGATCGCTGACCGAGCTTACATTGCGCTCCCGCAGCGCATTGGCGGTCAGCGTCGTAACGGCGACGGGCACCTTTTGCTGATTTTCCTCGACACGCCTTGCCGTAACGACAATGGTCTCGAGCCCGTCCCCTCCATCCTCGTTCGCGTCCGGCTGCGGAGACTGGGCAGCAACCGGCTCCTGCGCCATAGCGGGACCCGCAAGAGCCACCAGCGGCAAGATAGCTGTAGACGATAGAAAGACGAGCGTTCTCACATTCAAACTCCATAAGACTTTTAAATATCAGCGAAGGGATCCTACTGCCGTTGCCGCCTGCCACATCGTCTGGCGAATACGCCTGTAGGACATGGCACTGAAACGTATTCAGAATTCCCGTTGGACGACGTGCCTATTAGTGAGGTTTTCCCATCGTCGCTCGTCCGCTCGGACTAGCTCTGCGGCACCAAGGAGCAACAGGGCGACTTTTCCCGCTCCGTTGCAAAAATGTCACCAGGCTCGTGGGTTGGCACGTCGGAGGCGCGAGGGTTATTCTCCTCGACTTACCAGAAGCCGCGGTCCCCATCGTCAAATTCCGGAGAAACCCGGTTGCGATAGGCGCGCATGGCCTCCTGATTTTCGGCGCTGCCAAAGTTGATCATCTCGAACGCCGCCGACAGATCGAACACATCCTGATTTTTTCGCAGGAAGGCGTTCAGCAGATATTTCGTCATGCGCAACGCCGTCGGCGCGGTCGCCGCGAGATCCACAGCGATGTCCAGCGCCGTCTGTTGCAATTCCCCATCCGGAACGGAAAGGGACACCAGGTTCATGGCCTCCGCCATTTGCCCCGTGACCGGACGGTTGGTCATCAGATAATATTTCGCTTTGGCGAGGCCGCATAACAGCGGCCAGATGAGAAGCGCATGGTCGCCTGGCGCAACCCCGATCCGCAGATGCCCGTCGAACAGTTTGGCGGTGCTGGCGGCGACGGAAACGTCCGCCAGCAACGCGATGGCCAGTCCCGCGCCGATCGCCGGGCCGTTTATCGCCGAGACGACGGGTTTGCGACAGTTGACGATGTTGTTGACGAGGATACGCGCTTCGGCGAAATCATGGTTAAACTGTGCGCCCTTTTCCTGCGCACCGTCAGGCATGGCATCAAAAGCGCCTCCCGCGCAAAATGACTTCCCTGCGCCGGTGATGATCGCGACGCGGGTGAGCGGATCGGCGTCCAGCACATTCCAGACCCCATGGATCGATTTGAGCAAGGGCCGGTTGAGCGCGTTCATCTGCGCTGGATTGTCTATCGTGATCCGTAGCACATGGGGAACTGGACGTTCGAAGCGCAAACCCTCGAAATGGGAGTAGGAAGCAAGATCAGCCGACATCAACGGGCCCTTTTTTCTCTGCGGCAGGTAAGCTCGCAGATCGCTGCGAAGCAAGCGGCGCCGGTAGGCTCCGTTCAAGAGCCGGGCGTCCGGTCGCAGAGCTAAATCCAAAGCAGCCACCCGTCATAGTCCTATAAGACGTGGTGCCTCTTCCCTTTCGATGCGAACCGCCTGAGTGACCGATGCTTTCGCCGCGATCGAAGAACTGGAGAGTTGGAATGGAGTTTGGATGGAACGAGGACGAGGTCCGTTACAGGGACCGGGTCCGAAAGCTTCTGGACGAACGCCTCCCGTCGAACTGGAGCGAGATCGCCGTGCATGGTCCCGGATCGAAGCAGCAGACGGACTTTTCCAAGTCCTTCTGCAAGACGCTGGCCGGCGAAGGAATGCTGATTCCGCATTGGCCGCGCGCGTTCGGCGGCGAGGACGGAAAATCCTGGGACCATTTCATCCTCGGGGAAGAGATATGGGCGGCGGGCGAGCCCAGGGGCCCCCAATATATGAACGTCAACTGGATCGGCCCGGTGATGATGCGCTACGCCACGCCGGAACAGCAGCAGCGCTATCTGCCCGATATCGTCGCAGGCAATGTGATCTGGTGTCAGGGCTTTTCCGAACCGTCGGCCGGGTCCGATCTCGCCTCGCTCCAGACGCGCGCCGAAAAGGTGGACGGCGGATATGTCGTCAACGGCGCGAAGGTCTGGACTTCCTATGCCGGGCTCGCGGATCATTGTTTCCTGCTCGCCCGCACGGGGACCGGCAAGTCCGGTATCGTGATCCTCTTGGTCCCGATGACCAGCAAGGGTATCCAGGTGAAGGAAATCGACGCGCTGATCGGAGAGGGCGACATTCACGAGCTCTTCTTCGATGACGTCTTCGTGCCGGAGGAAAACCGGCTCGGCGCCGAGGGGCAGGCATGGGAAATCATCAGCTACGCGCTTCAGAACGAACGTATCGGCATTCCGCGCTACGCCTTCGCGCGACGCATTCTGGACCGGGCGATCGCGAAGCTGAAGGCCGATGGCCGTTTCGATGATCCTGTCATCAAGGACCGGGCGGGCCGCGTGCTGGCGAAATGTGAAGCGGCGCGGATGATGGTCTATCGCGTGGTCGATGAGCGCGCCAAGGGCGCACCGCCATCGGCTTTCGGCAATCTTGCCCGTTTTTCCGTGGTCCAGGCGGACCATGCGGTGTCCGATTTCATGCTGGAATACATGCCGGAAGGGATGCTGGGCGACGATCCCATGCAGCAGGCCCATCATCAGCGCGCCATCGCGGCAGGCATCGCCTCCGGCGCCGCGGAGATCCAGCTCAACCTTGCTGCCCGCCGTTTCCTCGACCTTCCCAGCGAGTAAAGCCGTGAACTTTGAACCCGACGACAATCAGGCCGCCATTCTGGACGGGCTGGAACAGCTCATCACCACCCAGAAGATCGAGCCGCCCAAACATGCGACCCTTGTCGCTTTCTCCGAAACGCTCGATGCCGAACTGGCGGTGTCCGGCTTTCTCGATATCGCGAGGGAAGAAGGCTTCTCGCCTCTTGACGCGGCGCTGATCGTCGAACGCATCGCCCGGCTGCCGCTGTGTGCCGAAGTAGCGACATCCGCGCTGGTCGGCCCCTTGTTCCCCATCGACGCGCTGCAGCGCCCCCTGGCCGTGCTGTGCGGGTCCCCGCTGGGTCCTGCGCGGTTCCTGCCTCACGCGCGTTCCCTGATCGTCGTCGAAGATGAAAACGTCAGCCTGATCTCCGTCACCCCGGACAGGGTCGTTCCGGTCGAAAGCCTGTTCGCCTACCCCTATGGCAGACTGGAGAGCGTCGAGGGACTTGCGGTGCAGCGCTTCGGCCGCGACATGGTTACCCCCGTACTGCGCCGCTGGCGGCTTTCGATCGCGGTCGAAGCGGCCGGCCTGATGCAGGCGGCACTGGATACCGTCCTTGAGCATGTGAGGACGCGCAAGCAGTTCGGCCGCGCATTGGGTTCGTTCCAGGCGGTGCAGCATCGCCTTGCGACGGCGGCATCCACCGCCAATGCCACAAAATGGCTCGCCCTGCGCGCCGCATGGTCGGACGATGAGGCCATCTGCGCGATGGCGGCCACCTATGCGCAGGACGCCATTCCGCTCTTCACATATGATCTTCATCAATTCTGCGGCGCCATGGGCCTGACGCTGGAATTTCCGCTGCATCTCTGGACCTACCGTCTCAAAGCGCTGCTGGGGGAACTGGGCGGCAGTGGCGGGCAGGCACGGGCGGCCGCCGAGCTGACCTGGGCGGACGCGGCCTGACCGATGGCGACCACATCCAACACCGAAGATGACGCGCTGGCCGCGTTCCGGGCCGAGGCCCGCGCCTGGCTTGAGGCGAATATCCCCGACCATGCCGCGCCGCTGGATGGCCCTGAATCCCGCCGCTATGTCCTGGACTGGCAGCGGAAAATGTATGACGGCGGCTGGGCCGGCCTGACATGGCCGAGCGAATTTGGCGGCCGCAGCCTGTCC
>DASULD010000185.1:0-20900 GCA_036278355.1 Sphingobium sp. | reverse complement strand
AGTTCACCACCTTTCCGAAGCACCGGCGGCGATGAACGAGGCGCTGTCGCACGACACCGAGATCGAGGCGATGGCGCACCTCATCGCCCCGGCCCGCGACGTACTCTATCTGGGGCGCGGGCCGGATTATCCCATGGCGCTCGAAGGCGCGCTCAAGCTCAAGGAAATCAGCTATATCCACGCGGAGGGCTATGCAGCGGGGGAAATGAAGCATGGACCGATCGCTCTGATCGATGACGCGGTGCCGGTGATCGTGATAGCGCCATCGGGACCGCTGTTCGAAAAGACCGTCAGCAACATGCAGGAGGTGCAGGCGCGGGGAGGGAAAGTGGTGCTGATCTCCGACGCGGAAGGCATTGCCGAGGCGGGCGAGGGCTGTGTAGCCACAATCCAGATGCCCAAGGTTCACCCGCTGATCGCGCCCCTGGTCTACGCGGTCCCCGTGCAGCTGCTCGCCTATCACGTCGCCGTGGTGAAGGGCACAGACGTCGATCAGCCGCGCAATCTGGCGAAATCGGTAACGGTCGAATAGGCTGGTGCGGACCACCAGGCGGACGCAGCGCGGAATGCCGCCGCTTGCGGGGCGCAAAGGTAATTTTTCTTGTTTTCGTTCCGTCCGCTTCTATGTCGGCACGAAGAAATATCGCGAGGCTTCATGTCCACAGTACGTCACACCCGCATGCTCATCCTCGGCTCAGGACCGGCAGGATTATCCGCAGCGATTTATGCCGCCCGCGCCGGGATGAAACCGCTGGTGGTTCAGGGTATGCAGCCTGGCGGGCAGCTGACGATCACCACCGACGTCGAGAATTATCCCGGCTTCCGCGATGTCATACAAGGGCCGTGGCTCATGCAGGAAATGCAGGCGCAGGCCGAGCACGTGGGCGCCGAAATGGTGTGGGACCAGATCGTCGATGTGGACCTTTCACGCCGGCCGTTCCGTCTGACGGGTGACGGGGGTTCTGTCTATACAGCCGACACGCTGGTCATTGCGACCGGGGCGCAGGCAAGGTGGCTCGGCGTGGAAGGCGAGCAGGCGCTGTCCGGCAAGGGCGTATCGGCCTGCGCCACATGCGACGGGTTTTTCTATCGCGGCAAGAAAGTCGTCGTGATCGGCGGAGGCAATACCGCCGTCGAGGAGGCGCTTTACCTTACCAATCACTCTCCGGACGTAACGCTTATCCATCGTCGAGATTCGCTGCGTGCGGAGAAAATCCTGCAGGAACGGCTGTTCGCGCATCCGGCGATTTCTGTGCTGTGGAACAAGACGGTCAAGCGCTTCGTCGGGGGCGGTGATCCGGCCGGGCTGGTCGGGGTGGACCTTGTCGACACGGTAACGGGCGCGGAGTCGCATATTACCGCGGACGGCGCCTTTGTCGCCATCGGACATCATCCGTCGACCGAGCTGTTCAAGGACAAGCTTGTTCTCGATGAGGGCTACATCGTCGTCGACAAGGGGACGTCGAAAACCGGCATCCCCGGCGTGTTTGCCGCCGGCGATGTTTCCGACAAGATATACCGTCAGGCCGTCACGGCGGCGGGCATGGGGTGCATGGCCGCGCTTGATGCGGAAAAGTTCCTCGCAGAGGCGGATTTCGAGGCGGCGCAGGCGGCCGCCTGAACCGTTGGACTCGTCCCGGTTGATTTGAACCGGCCCGAGTGCCCCAGTTTTTTGGCACGACGGTCTAGCGGCTTGCCGCCTGCTTCGCTTCGATAAAGGAAGCGAGCGAACCGAATGTTTCAAAGGTCTCGCCGTCGACATCGTCGTCGTCGATGACGATGTCGAACCGGTCCTCGATCTCGGTCAGGAGCGTTGCGACCGCCATCGAATCGAGTTCCGGCAGGGCTCCGAACAGCGGGCTTCCGGCCTCAAGCGTCGCCGCAACCTCGGGCTGAAGCGACAGCACATCCCGCAGCGTCATGCGCAGGCGTTCCGCAAGGGAGAGGGTGGAAACCATGCATTCCTGACGAACTTGTTGTGTCCAAGGGCGCGCTCTAACCTCAACCGGGACGACGGACAAGTTGCGAAATGCGGGTTCGCAGTGCAGGCAGCCACATCGCCGCCCGGCGTGGATCGAAACAGTCGAGCCGCAACATCGGGCGAGCCCTGTCCATCCAGTCGCGCTTGTAACGGTTGCCGCCCGTTCCGTAATCGATCTGCTCGACGCGCTCGACGTCGATCATGTGCCGGAACATGTGGTGGCTGAGCAGGGTGCCCGGGGAGCCAGCGTCTTCGCGGCTGTCATGCGCGATCTTGTGAATGCATGCGGTGCGACCCTCGATTGTCCATATCTGCGCCGCCACCGCGCCGCCAGCCCCGAGGGCGAAACCAAGGCGCAACGCGCCCCGCGCCGCCGCCTCCTCCGCGATGGCCCGCACCATCGCGGGATAGGGCTCAGCGTTTTTCCAACTTGCGCGATAGACGGCGCTGTAGTCGTTCCACACGGTGTCCGTGACCGATTCTTCGATACGGAAGACATAGCGGCCCGAATTGCCTTTGCGTTTCACCGCCGATCGCAAGGCACCGGGCCGCTGCGTCCAGTAGCTCGCGAAGTCGCGACCGGCGACGTCGAGCACATAATTGTCGTTCTGATCGGTGAGGAGCGCAATCCAGCCCGCCGCATTGAACGCGCGCCGCAACATGTCGGCCATGCCGTCTTCCGCCCTCAGCGGATAGAGGCTGACCCGGTGATGATGCGCCCGAAGGTCCATGGCAATCCTGCGCAGGAGATCGGCGCGATCCGTCGTACCGCACGGTCCGGAAAACATCGGGCCGAAGGAAAAGCTGTAATAGTTCGCCAGTGCAACGAGACGGTCTCCCTCGTCCACCAGGGGCAGCACCGCAGCGGCTTTGCCCGACCGGGCGGAGGCCATGACCACCGGCCGATCCGCGAAACAATGTTGCGCGAGCATCTCGAACCAGGTCGCGCGGATGAAACCATGCCCTCCGCCGCCGACGCCATCGCGATCGGACACATACGTGGCGTTTCCGGGTCGGCGAAACTCACTATCCGCTTGCATGCCGACCGTTATAGCGGGAAGTCGTGCAGATGGCGTTAAGCGAATTACCCTTCCGGCCCGTTGACCATCTGCCGAGCCTTGGCGCGCCGCAGGCGAGCGCGCTGGCGGGTAAATCGGGCGTGTTCAGCTACGCAGAGCTTGAGCAAGCCGTCGCACGGATGGCAGGGTGGCTCGCCTCACAGGGGTTCCCGCAGGGCGCGCGTGTCGCCACCTGGACGGCAAAAGGGCTGGCAGCAGTATTGATGCCGCTGGCATCCGTGAGGGCAGGCCTTGTCCATGTGCCCGTCAACCCGTTGCTAAAACGCTCGCAAGTCGCCCACATCCTCGCTGACAGCGGTTCCTCGATGCTCATCGGGACGCCATCGCGCGTTGCGACATTGTTGCCTGGCGACGTTCCCGACGGATGCAGGGTGATTGAAGAGCCAGCGGTGCTGGCGGCGCTGGAAGGTGCGATGCCGCTGCCCCCCAGCGATGCCCAAAGGGACGATCTTGCCGCTATTCTCTATACCAGCGGGTCAACGGGGCGTCCCAAAGGCGTCATGCTGTCTCATGCCAATCTCTGGCTTGGTGCGGTGTCCGTCGCCGAATATCTGCGCCTCGCTCCCGACGACCGGGTGCTCGCTGTACTGCCGCTGAGCTTTGATTATGGGCAGAATCAGCTGTTCTCGACCTGGGCGGCCGGGGGGACGGTGGTGCCCCTCGATTATCTGACCGTGCGTGACATCATGAAAGCGGTGGATCGCGAGGCGATAACGACACTGGCGGGTGTGCCGCCATTGTGGGTGCAAGTGACGGAGGCCGACTGGCCGCCCGACACCGCCGCGCGCCTCCGGCGCATCACCAATAGCGGCGGGGCGCTCACCAAAGCGCTGACAGGAAAGCTGCGCGCGCTTTTTCCCGGCGCGGACATTTTTCCGATGTACGGCCTTACCGAGGCGTTTCGCTCAACCTATCTGCCGCCCGAGATGGTCGCGAGCCACCCCGAGAGCATGGGGCGGGAGATCCCTCATGCCGAGGTGCTCATATGCCGCGCGGACGGCAGCATCGCGCACGACGACGAGCCGGGTGAACTCGTGCATTGCGGGCCGCTGGTCGCGCAGGGATACTGGAATGACCCCATGCGGACGGCCCAGCGCTTTCGTCCGGCGCCGCCGTCATCGCGCTATGACGGAGTCGCCGTGTGGTCGGGCGACATGGCGCGGCGGGACGGGCAGGGGCTGCTCTACTTCATCGGGCGAGAGGATGCGATGATCAAGTCGGCCGGAAATCGCATCAGTCCCACCGAGCTGGAAGAGGCGGCCCAGGCCGTGCCAGACGTGGCCGAGGCCATCGCGCTCGGCATCCCCGACGAGCGGCTGGGTCAGGCGGCGTTGCTGCTGGTGAGGCTTTCCAACGGCGCCGATGAAGCGTCCACACTCGACGCTTTGCGAAATCATCTGAAGCATGAGCTCCCCAACTTCATGATGCCGCGCGACATTCGCGTGGTCGCGGCGCTTCCGCGCAATCCCCACGGGAAGATCGACCGTCCGGCGCTGCTGCGCGAGTGGAGCGTCGTTGCGGAGGACAGCCCGGCATGAAACCAATGGGGGCGATACCGCGCTGGTTTTCCGAAGAAGAAGGCATGTTGCTGATCGGTGAATGCGGCGCGGCCTCGCTGGCGGATGCGGCGGGCGACACTCCGCTTTTCGTCTATGACTTCGCGATCATGGCTGCGACCGTGGAACGCCTGCGCGCGGCGATGCCGGACGGGCTGCATCTGCATTATGCGATCAAGGCCAATCCGTTCCCCCCGCTGCTGGAGGCGATGGCGGACCTGGTCGATGGCTTCGATATTGCCTCTGGCGGGGAACTCAAGCGCGCGTTGGATACAGGCGTCGGGCCTGAGGCGATCAGCTTTGCAGGACCGGGCAAGCGTGACCATGAGCTTCGATCGGCCGTTCTCGCCGGGGTTACGATCCATCTGGAGTCGGAAGGCGAGGCCACCCGCGCGCTGCGCATTGCGGGGGAGACCGGAGTTCGTCCCCGACTGGCGGTGCGGGTCAATCCCGACTTCGATCTCAAGGGATCCGGCATGAAGATGGGGGGCGGCGCCCGACCATTCGGCGTGGATGCCGACAGGGCGGCAGCGCTGGTCAAGACCCTGATCGCAGCGGGAGCGGACTGGCGCGGATGGCACATCTTCGCGGGCAGCCAGGCGCTTGACCCGATGGCGATCATCGCAACGCAGCGCGAGACGATCGCACTGGCGGCGCGGTTGTCGAGCGAGGTGGGCGCGTGTCCTCCGCTCGTGAATCTCGGCGGGGGGTTCGGGGTGCCCTATTTTCCGGGCGACGAGCCGCTCGATCCGCGCCCTATCGGTCTGGCGCTGGAAGAGGAGATCACCCTGGCGCCCGACATATTGGAGGAAAGCGCGTTCGCGCTGGAACTCGGGCGCTATCTTGTCGCCGAGGCGGGCGTATACCTCACCCGGGTCGTCGATGTGAAGGTGAGCCATGGGGAGCGCTTTGCCATCGTGGATGGCGGGTTGCATCATCAGCTCGCGGCAAGCGGCAACTTCGGAACGGTGGTTCGCCGCAACTACCCGGTGGCGATCGCCAACAAGTTCGGGCAGGCCCCGGCCGACGAGCCGGTGACAATCGTGGGTTGCCTGTGCACGCCGCTTGACCGCCTTGCCGACAAGGTGATGCTGCCGCCGGTGGAACCCGGTGATCTCATTGCCGTGTTCATGGCCGGGGCATATGGCGCCAGCGCCTCGCCATCCGCTTTCCTGGGCCATGAGCCCGCGTCGGAACTGCTGATCGGCGCCTGACGAAAAGACCGCGATTCTCTGGCGTTTTTCCGGTAGTACTAACGCAATGTTCACTGGTCGCCGGTAAAAGTCGAACGCGTATGTCGGCTCCTTCGTGCGTCGCCGTCCGACGGCGGTGGCGGCACGGGGCTGCGCTGAAACGGGACGGATCACATGGCACGTGCGGATTTCCTGAAGCTTGTCGCGGGGACGCTGATCCCGCTTCTCATGGTGTCGGCGTGCGCCGGGGGCTCGTCGGGGCCGCAGCTGCCGCCGGCGTCCTTTGTCGCGGCGCAGGAGGGACCCGGCGAGGAATATGTGATCGGTCCGCTCGACGAGCTGACCATCTTCGTCTGGCGCAATCCGGAACTGGGCGCAAAGGTGCAGGTGCGCCCCGACGGCCGGATCACGACGCCGCTGATCACGGACCTCCCCGCCGTCGGAAAAACCCCCGCGATCCTTGCCAAGGACATCAAGCAGGCCCTGACGCAGTACATCAAGGACCCGCTGGTATCAGTCATCGTCAACAATTTCTCCGGGACGTTCAGCCAGCAGGTGCGCATTGTCGGCGCCACGGAAAAGCCCGCCTCAATCCCCTATCGTGCGAACATGACTTTGCTCGATGCCATGATCGCGGTCGGCGGCCTGTCGGAATATGCGGCCGGCAACAAGGCGCGGCTGGTTCGTTTCGACCGGGGAAGCGGCGCGCAGAAGGAATACGCGCTGCGCATCCACGACCTTATCAAGCGGGGCGATACCAAGGCCAACGTGCTGCTGGCCCCGGGCGACGTCATAATCATTCCGGAGAGCATGTTCTGACACGCGGCAGTCACCTAAGCGGAGAGAGCGGAACAGCCCATGTCGAGCGTCTATGATGAGTTGCTGATCGCCTTGCACGGCATCTGGAACCGCCGCTGGCTCGCGCTGGGCGTCGCGTGGCTGGTGTGCGTGCTGGGTTGGTTTGCCGTTTCGCTCATCCCCAACACATACGAGTCCAAGGCGCGGGTGTATGTCGCGACCCAGTCCGTAATCCAGGACAAGGCCGGGATTTCACCTGTCGAGCAGCAGAAAAACCTCGATGCGCTCCGTCAGACCCTTACCGGCGCGGTGAATCTCGAAAAGGTCGTACGCGGAACGGACCTTGCCGCATCCGTGACCAATGAACGCGATGTCGCCGCGCGCGTGGCGGTGCTGCGCGAGAAGATCACTGTCGTCTCGACTCCCGAAAACCTGTTCGAAATCACGACCAGCATCGCCGACAGGTCGGTGCCCGATCGAGTCAATGCCCGGCTTGCCGCGCAGGTCACGCAAAAGCTGATCGATATCTTCCAGGAAGAAAACATCACCGGCAACCGCGACGAGACGAAGGAGGGGCTTGCCTTCCTCGATCAGCAAATCGCGGAGACCGGCGACGCCCTGGCCGATGCGGAACGCAAGCGGGTCGAGTTCGACCAGAGGCTGGCGGGCGTCCTGCCCGGTGCGGGATCGATCGGGGAGCGTGTGCGGGCCGCACGGACAGAACTCAACCAGATCGAGACTCAGTTGCTGGGGGCGCAGAGTGCGCTCGCGGCCATGAATGGACAGCTCGCCGGAACGCCCGCGACCGTGGCCGCAGGTCCAGGCGGCGTGTCCGCCCTTTCGTCTGTTCAGGCGGAGCTGGCTAGCGCAAAGGCTCGTGGCTGGACCGATCAGCATCCCGATGTCGTCGCCCTCAAGCGGCAGATCGCGGCATTGAAAGGGCAAGGCGGGGCGAGCGCCACCGGCGCAGGAACCCCCAATCCCGCCTATCTTTCAATCAGGTCGATGCAGGCAGAGCGCGCCGCGACCGTTCAGGGTCTCCAGGCCCGCAAGTCTCAAATCGAGGGCGATCTGCGCGCGATCGAGTCGATGCAGGCGAGCGATCCGGGCCTTGCGGCAGAAGGCGAGCGCCTGGACCGCGACTATGACGCGCTCAAGGCGCAGTATGACAAGCTTCTGGCCGATCGCGGGGCAGTGCGTCTGCGCGGAAACGTGCAGAGCGAGACCCGGGGGGCAAGCTTTCGCGTCGTTGATCCGCCGAGCGTTCCCACAGCCCCTGCATCTCCCAACCGGCCGCTCCTCCTCATCGGCGTTCTGATCGCCGGTATCGGGGCAGGCGCCGGAACCGCATTCGCATTCAACCAGCTCCGGCAGAGCTTCCCCAGCGCGGCACGGCTGGAAAAGGCGGCTGGACTACCCGTAATCGGATCGGTGAGCGAAACACTGACGCCCACACAGATTTCGGAACGCAAACACCGGCTGAAGCTTTTCGCAGGGGGATGTGGCGCCCTGGGCGCCGCGTGCCTGCTCCTGATCGCGGTCGAGTTCATCAAGCGCAGTGTGGCGTGAAGGAAGCAGCCATGACGGATCAACATTTCCCGCGCCGCGATCGCCCGCCCCGGCCCAGAGGGCTGCTGGAACGCGCAGCCGATGTGTTCGACTTTCGGAACGCCCTCTCAGGCCATGTCGCGCCGCCGCTTCACCTCCCGCCCGAACCTGTCAGCCCTGCTCCCGCCGTTACGCCGAGCGTCGATATCCCCGCAGCCGATCGGCCCCGCGCACGGGCATGGACGGGGCCGGCACAGCCGCTCGACCGGGTTGCAATGGCGGAACGCGGGCTGCTCGTTCCTGGCGCGGCGGTGACCGGACTCAGCGAGGAATTCCGCATCATCAAGCGCGAGTTGCTTGCCCGGACCAATCCTCGGACAGAAAGCGGGGAGGCTGTCAACGGAAGCGTTGTTCTCATAACCTCCGCGCACCCGGACGAAGGCAAGACGTTTTGCGCGGTCAACCTCGCAGTGTCGCTCGCGGCCGAAAGCGACATGGAGGTCCTTCTGATCGACGCGGACTTCGCGAAGTCCGAAGTGCCGGCACTGCTCGGCCTTACCGGGGGAGCGGGTCTGATGGACGCGCTCGTTGATCCGTCGTTGCGGATCGAGGACCTCGTGATCCGCACCGACTTGCCTGGGCTTGCCGTACTTCCCGCCGGACGGCCCAGTCATAGCGATGCCGAACATCTGGCCTCATCCCGGACCGGCGCGGCCATTGCCTCGCTCGTCGCGGGCCGCCCCGACCGCATCATCCTGTTCGACTCGCCGCCGCTTCTTGCGGCCTCGGCAGCCTCGATCCTCGCCGCGCATGCCGACAGGACGCTCCTGGTCGTCAGGGCCGACCGCACAACCGAGGCTGCGCTGCGCGATGCGGCGGGACTGCTCGGTGGCTGCGCCGAGGTTCTGCTGATGCTGAACGGTGTCAAATTCTCGGCCAGCGGCCGCCGCTTCGGCACCTATTACGGCAAGGAGGGCTGATCTTGCCCGCGCGCCTCGCCAATATGCTGCTGTCGGCAGCAGTGCTGTCGGCCGCAGGCGCCGGGCGGGCATCCGCAAGAACCGATGTCGCGCCCTATATCGAGCTAGACCAGACTTTCATCGCGAACCTGAAAGGGGGCGGCGACGACGTTCTGACGTATACTTCGGTGGCTGCCGGGGTGGATGCGTCCATCCGGTCGGCACGCACGGAAGTTCAGGCAAGCGTACGCTACGAACATCAGTTCGGCTGGGGATCGCGTGCGCCCGACAGCGACATATTGTCAGGGCTCGCCGCCGCAAGATACAGCCTCGTGCCCGATGCTCTCAGCATCGAGGGCGGCGCGCTGGCGACCCGCGTGCGGACCGACGGCCTGTCAAGCGCCGCAGGGTCCCTCGTGACGGCAGGCGACGCGACCACCCACGTCTATTCGCTCTATGCCGGGCCGACCTTCACCGCCCAGACGGGCGACTTGTCGGTGAACGCCGCATACCGCCTCGGTTACAGCCGCGTCGAGGACGATGTGAATGTCACCATCGGCGGTGTGCCGGTGCTCGGCGTGTTCGACGAAAGCGTTTATCATGTGTTGACCGGATCGGTTGGCATGCAGCCGGGAAAGCTGCCGTTCGGCTGGTCGGCTGGCGCAGGCTACGAGCGCGAGGACGTGACGGAACTCGACCAGCGCTACGAGGACGTCTGGATACGCGGGGACGTGACCGTACCCGTCACGCCGACGCTCGCGCTGGTAGGAGGGGCCGGATACGAGCATGTAGAGATAAGCCAGCGAGCGGCCCTGCTCGACCCCGGCGGCAATCCTGTGATCGGATCGAACGGAGGCCTGGTGTCGGACACATCCGTCCCGCGCCTGCTCGTTTACGAAACAGACGGCCTCATCTGGGATGTCGGCGTTCTATGGCGCCCCAGCCGCCGCACTTCGCTGGAGCTGCGGGTCGGCGAGCGGTACGACAGCATGCATTATGTCGGCAGCTTCAGCTGGCGCATGGACCGCGACAGCCTCCTCCAGATCGCCTATTTCGATACGATCGACAGTTTCGGTCGGGCCATGCACGGCAATCTGCTTGCGGTGCCCTCCGACTTCGTTGTCACGCGCAACCCGTTCAGTGGCGATCTTACCGGATGCGTCACGGGCGAAAACGGCGGCACCTGCTTCAACGATGTGCTGGCCGCCATCAGCGCATCGAACTATCGGCATCGCGGCATAGCGGCGCAATTCACGAGAGGCGGGCGGCGGTTGAACTGGGGCGCGGCCATGGGGTGGTCGCAGCGAAAGTTCATCACGCCCGACACAACGATTTTCGCGGCGGTAAACGGTGCCCGCGACAATTACTATCACGGCGAACTGTTCGCGGTGTGGGCTCTCGATCCGCGTTCGAGCGTGGGGAGCAGCATCTACGCAAGCTATCTGGATGCCAGCGCAGGCAGCCTGGATGTGACGAATTACGGTACCTATGTGACCTATAACAGGTCGTTCGGACGGCGTTTGAGCGCGCGAGCCTCCCTTGGCCTCGACGCGATCGACACCGACGATCTCGAAGAAATCATCAGCCTGCTGGGGCAGGTGGGGGTTCGCTATCAATTTTGACGCACAGGTCCGACGCAGGGGCCGCCCCTGCGCTCATGGAGAGCCGAAACGATGTACGACGATTTCTATGGACTGAAGGGGCGCCCGTTCCAGCTCACGCCCGATCCGCATTTCTTCTTTGAAAGCGCGACCCATCGAAAGGCGCTGTCCTACCTCGGCTATGGCATGGCGCAGGGCGAGGGCTTCATCGTCATCACCGGTGATATCGGAGCGGGCAAGACGACGCTGGTGGGCCATGTCATGGCGACGATCGACCCGGCGAGGCTGACCGCCGCAAACATCGTTTCGACCCAGGTGGAGGGCGACGATCTGCTCCGGCTGGTGGCGCAACAGTTCGGCATCGGGGAGACCGTGTCTTCCAAGGCTCAGATCCTTCAGCGGATCGAGGCGTATCTCCACGCGCAGGCACGCAAGGGCCTTCGGACGCTGCTGATCGTGGACGAGGCGCAGGGCCTTGCGGTCTCGGCCATCGAGGAACTGCGGATGCTGAGCAACTTCCAGCTTGGCGGGCAGGCGCTGCTGCAGATATTCCTGCTGGGCCAGCCCGAGTTCCGTGAACTGTTGAAATCACCCGAACTGGAACAACTTCGCCAGCGGGTGATCGCGACGCATCACCTTGAACCGATGCAGTCCGCCGAGATCGAACCCTATGTGCAGCACCGCCTGTCGCTGGTCGGCTGGAACGGCGATCCGCACTTCGCGGCCGATGCCTTCGCGGCCATCCATGCCGCCACCGACGGGGTGCCCCGCCGGGTGAACGCCGTTATGAGCCGCGTGCTGTTGCTCGGCGCTGTGGATCGGCTCCATGTGATTGACGGCGGCGCGGTGCACGCTGTCGCCGCCGACATGGGGCTGGAACTGGACGGAGCCGTGAACGCCGCCGCCGATCCCGATGAGAACGGCATGGCGGACGAGATTTTTGACGAGGCGGCGGTCCTCCATCCCGCGATGCCCCTCGCCGAGGCGGAGGATGTGACGATCGATGCCGAGTTCGAGGAGGCGGTCTGGTCCGCCCCCCAAGTGGAAGGCGACGGCCAGGAGCTGCATCGCATCCGCGAGGAGCTTGACGACATGCGGCGCATGATGAGCCTCACCGTCGATCAGCCGGGACGGCAACATGCACTGGCCGAACGGATCGAAGCGGTCGAGTCTCGCGTCAAGTCCATCGAGGCGCGGAGCGATGATCAGGAGGCCGCACTGCGGCGTGTCCTGACCCTGCTCGTCGAATGGGTGGAGACCGACGGCCAGAACATCCGCGCGGCATAAGCAGGTGAACCGGGCAACGAAACGGAGCGCACCGGCGGACGGAATAGTCAACGCGCTGTCCGTCGACGTAGAGGAGTGGTTCCAGGTCGGGGCATTCGAAGGCGCGATGGCGCGTGAGGACTGGCGCAAACTCGCCCCTCGTGTCGAACGAAACACCGACGTCCTTCTCGATATGGCGGAACGGGCGGGCGTCAGGATGACCTTTTTCACGCTGGGCTGGATCGCCGAGCGGCACGGGTCGCTGATCCGCAGGCTGGTCGACGCGGGGCATGAACTGGCGAGCCACGGCTATGACCATCGGCGCGTTTTTACGATGACGCCCGAGGAGTTCCGCTTAGACCTCGGCAAATCACGCGACCTGCTGGAACAGGCGGGCGGAACGGCGGTGCAGGGGTATCGCGCCCCCAGCTTCTCCATCGACACGCGCACGCCCTGGGCCCATTCAATCCTCGCCGAGGAAGGCTATCGATATTCAAGCAGCGTCGCGCCCGTGGTGCACGACCATTATGGCTGGCCGGAAGCGCCACGCTTTCCGTTCCGGCCGCTGGCGGACGGCGGACTGATCGAATGGCCGGTCACGACGGCGCGGCTGCTTGGCCGCACCGTGCCGGTCGGAGGCGGATTTTTTCGTCTGTTGCCCTATTCCCTGTCGCGTCGCGCGCTGCGGCAGCTCAATGGGAAGGACGGGCGGCCAGCCATTCTCTATTTCCATCCCTGGGAGATCGACGCCGATCAGCCGCGCGTAACGAAGGCTTCCCTGCGGTCGAAGTTGCGGCATTATACGAACCTTTCGAGAATGGAGGCGAAGCTGGGGCGCCTGATCGACGATTTCAGATGGGACAGGGTCGGCGCGCTGGTGGACGATCAGGCAAGGGACGCCCCATGCTGGCCGGTGCGATGACAGTTGCCCTTGCCGATCTCGATGACCGGCAGGAGTCGGCCGAAATCGAGGCGTGGGTGACGGCGCATCCTGACTCGACGCCCTTTCACCGGCCCGCGTGGATACAAGCGGTGGCGCGCGGTACGCGGCAGAAGGCGGCGATGCTGGTCTGTCGTCATGGCGGCGCGATAGCCGGAGTGCTGCCGCTCAACCGGATTTCCTCGGTGCTGTTCGGAAGGGCGCTGGTATCCAGCGGATTTGCGGTGGACGGCGGCATCATCGCCGATGACCCGGCGGCGACGCAAGCGCTGGCGGATGCGTGCTGGCGCCAGGCGGAGAGGTGGGGCTGCACCACGGCGGAGCTGCGCGGAGGGATGCTGCCTGAAGAAGGCTGGACGCACAAGAACGACGCCTATCTGGGATTTTCCAAACCGCTGGAGGCGGATGACGAGGCGCAGCTCGCGGCGATTCCGAAGCGGCATCGGGCAGAGGTGCGCAGAGGTCTGGACAATCAGCCTGACATACAAACGGGGCACGAGGAGCTGTTGGATGTTCACTACAGGCTCTATGCCGAAAACGTGCATCGCCTGGGCACGCCCGTTTTCCCCAAAGCACTGTTTTCAAACGTCCTTTCAGCATTCGGTCAGGATGCCGACATCATGGTGGTGAGCAAGGACGGGGTGCCGGTGACCAGCGTCATCAGCCTCTATCATCGCGGACGATGCATGCCCTATTGGCACGGCGCATCCGGGCAGGCGCGCGCCCTCCGATCGAACGAGGCCGCGTATTTCCGCCTGATGAGCCACGCCCGCCGGCGCGGGTGCACAATGTTCGATTTCGGCCGGTCGAAGATCGGCACGGGGCCGGCGGCATGGAAAAAGACCTGGGGCTGGGAAGGCGTGCCGATGACCTATGCGGTCCGCGCCGCGCCCGGACATGAGGTGCGCGACATCAACCCGCTGTCACCGCAATACCGGCGCAAGGTCGAGCTGTGGAAGAAGCTGCCGCTGGGGCTCGCCAATCTCATCGGCCCACATATCGCGCGCGGGCTAGGGTAGGGCGATGGGAAATCCGGGCGAGATCCTGTTCCTGGTCCACCGCATTCCCTATCCACCGGATCGGGGGGACAAGATCCGGTCCTATCACCTGCTCAAGGCGTTGAGCGAGATTGCCCCTGTCCATGTCGGATGCTTCGCCGACGACGCGCGCGACATGGCCTTCGCCAGCGATCTCGCCAGGGTAACGGCCAGCCAGTGCGTCGTCATGCGCGACCGGTCCAGGCTGGCGGCCGGGGTTGCGGGCCTGCTGCGCGATCAGCCGATACTGGTGACATTGTACGAGAATGCGCGGCTGAAGCAGTGGGTGGCCGAGTTGCTCGACGAATGGCCGGTCCGCGCGATCGTTGCCTATTCGGTGCAGATGGCCCAGTTCGTGCCCCATGACCCGGCGCCCGGTGTCCACGTCATGATGGACTTCGTCGATTTCGACAGCGCCAAATATGCGGCCTATGGCGCGGAGCAGCGCGGACCGATGGGCTGGGTGCACCGGCGGGAGGGACGTGTCCTGTTCGAGTATGAGCGCATGGTCGCCCGCCGCGCCGACATTTCCACCTTCGTGAGCGCCGCAGAAGCCAGCGCGTTCGCCAAGGCGTCGGGCATCGGACGCGACATCTGCGTGCTGGAAAACGGGGTCGACCTCGACCTGTTCCGGCCGGACGCGGGCTTCATGCGCGTGGAAGCGCCGGACCGTCCGCTGATCGTCTTTACCGGGCAAATGGACTATCGCCCCAATGCAGACGCCGTGATGAGTTTCGCGCATCAGGCATTGCCCGCGATCCGCGCCGTCCATTGCAATGCCTCGTTCGCCATCGTCGGGCGCAAGCCGACAGCGGAGGTCGAGGCGCTTGCGGCGCTGCCCGGCGTCATCGTCACGGGCGAGGTTGGCGACGTGCGCGGCTGGCTCGCCGCCGCCGACGTGGTGGTCGCCCCCCTGAGAATTGCACGCGGCATCCAGAACAAGGTTCTGGAGGCAATGGCCATGGCTCGCCCCGTGGTCGCCAGCGCCCACGCGGCCGAGGGCATAGACGCGCGCGAGGGCGAGCATCTGCTCATCGCGGCCGATCCGGCGGCAGAGGCGGACGCTGTCCTCGCGCTGCTTGCCGATCCCGCGCGAGCCGCAGCGATGGGCGCGAACGCGCGGTCGCACGTTGTCGCGCGATACGACTGGCGCAGGACGCTGGCGCCGCTACGGGCCATGATCGCGGGCGAGGCGCCGTGACGCACGCCGCCGGTCAGTTGCTGACCCATCGGATGCGCGCGCTTGCGGTGACGCCGGGCTGGCCGCGCCACCTGACGATGCTGGGTACGTTGACGCTCCTCATCCTGCTGCTTTTCCGGGCCGACATAGCCAGTATGACGGCGATCTGGTGGACATCCTCAACCTATGAGCACTGCCTGCTGATTCCGCTGCTCGTCGGCTGGCTGGTGCAGCAGCGCCTTGTTGCGCTGCGCCTGACGGAACCGGCGGCATGGGGCTGGGGGCTCGTCTGGCTGACTGGCGGGGCGTTTTTGTGGCTGCTGGGCAGCGCGGGCGCCCTCGCGGTCCTGCGGCAAGGAGCGCTTGTCGTCATGATGCAGGGCATCGTGGCGGCCTGCCTTGGCCCGGCGGTGACCCGTATCCTGCTGTTCCCGCTGTTCTACGCCTTCTTCATGGTTCCCGTCGGCAGCGAGCTGGAGCCGATGCTCCAATTGCTGACGGCGAAGATTGCGATGACGCTGCTTGGCGTCGCAGGTGTCCCCGCCCATATCGAGGGCATATTCATCACCATCCCCGCGGGCATCTTCACCGTGGCCGAAGCGTGCTCGGGCGCGAAATTCCTGGTGGCGATGACGGCCTATGGCGTGCTGGTCTGCCATGTCTGCTTCCGGTCATGGCCACGCCGGGCCGTGTTCCTGGCCGCGGCGCTCATCACCTCCATCCTCGCCAACGGCGTGCGCGCTTTCGCGACCATCTACGTGGCGCATCGTACCAGCATATATGCGGCAATCGGGTTCGACCATGTGCTGTATGGATGGCTGTTCTTTGCATTGGTGATGGCGGTCGTGATGCTCGCCGCCTGGCCGTTCTTCGACCGGAAGCCGGGCGACAGCTTCGTCGAACCCGCCGCGCCCCGGGCAGGCGGGCCGGGCACACGGCACCGGCTGCCGGTGGTCGCGGCCGGTGCGGTCGCCATCCTGATCGCCGCGCCGCTGTGGAGCCAGGTCTCGGCCGGGCAGCCGGGTAAGCTGGCGCAGGTCTCACCGCCTGACGTCCCCGGTTGGCGAAGGATCGCCACACCGGCAGGGCATCCATGGACCCCCCGTTTCGCAGGCGCGGACCGGACGGCGCGTGCCCGCTATGGCGACCGCGAGGGCCATGTGGTGGACGTCGCGATTGCCGCCTATGCCGCGCAGTCGGAGGGCCGGGAACTAATCGGCTTCGGACAAGGCGCGGTGGATGCAGAGAACGGATGGCAATGGTCGTCGCCCGCCTGGTCGCCGGACAACGGCCGGGGCGAAACGATCACAGCGCCCGGCCCGCATGTCCGGCATGTCGTAACCTTCTACCGGATCGGCGACGGCCCGCCGACCGGCAGCGCCACGCAGGTGAAGTTTTCTACCCTGCGCGCGCGCTTGCTGGGCCAGGACCAGCGTGCGGTGGCAATCCTGGTGTCGGCAGAACAGGGGGTGCGCCCCGCCGATGCGTCGATCCGTGCCTTCCTGCGTACAATCCGCAATCCCGAGGATTTGGCTGACGCGGAAGTACGAACCCGATAAGGAGACTTCATCGTTGTTCGCCCCGGGCGTGTCGAATCATGTCCTGAGCGGCTGCCTTCCCGACAGCAAGAGCAGGGTTTCGACCTCGCTCAGCCCGGACGGACTTTTTACAGGATGTTTGGCACAGCATGTGCGGCATAGCGGGCATATTCCATCTCGAGACCGCCAAGCCGGTCGATCCGGAGCGGGTGCGGCGCATGGCGGACACGCTGGCGCATCGCGGACCGGACGGCGCGGGCATATGGACCGCGGCAGGAGTGGGTCTTGGGCATCGGCGCCTGTCCGTCATCGATCTTGCCGGAGGCGGACAGCCGATGGCGACCGAGGACCAAGGGCTCGTCATCGTCCACAATGGCGAAATCTACAATTTTGCCGAAATCCGCGCGGAGCTGGAGGCGCTGGGGCACCGTTTCCGCACGAACAGCGACACCGAGGTCATCCTGCATGGTTATCGTCAGTGGGGCGAGGCCTGCCTGGACCGGTTCAACGGCATGTTCGCCTTCGCGCTGTATGAGCGGGCAACACAGGCGCTGTGGCTGGTGCGCGACCGGCTGGGCGTAAAGCCGCTGTATTATGCGAGCGTTTCCGACGGCAGCGTCATCTTCGGGTCGGAGCTGAAGGCGTTGCTTGCCCATCCGCTGTTGCGGCGCGAACCCGACGCGCGCGCGGTCGAGGATTATCTGGCGCTGGGCTATGTGCCCGACGATGCCTGCATCGTCGCGGGCGTCAGGAAGCTTGGCCCCGGCGAGCATATCCGCCTGATCCGGGGGAAAGCCATGCCCTCCCCGAACCACTGGTGGGACGTAAGCTTCGCCGACCGGAGCGAAGGGAAGCCCGCCGCGCTGGCGGAGGAACTCGCCGCGCTGATGCGTGACGCCGTGCGGCTCCGGCTGACCGCCGACGTGCCCCTGGGCGCTTTCCTGTCGGGCGGGGTGGACAGCAGCAGCGTGGTGGCGATGATGGCCGAGGGATCGCGGCAGGCGGTCAAAAGCTGCACCATCGGCTTTGATGTTCCGGACCTGGACGAGCGCGTTCATGCGGACCATGTCGCGCGCCGATTTGCGACCGATCATCGCAGCCGGATCGTCTCGGCGGACGATTATGGCCTGCTCGACACGCTGGTGACGCATTTCGACGAACCGTTTGCCGATGCCTCGGCGCTGCCGACCTACCGTCTGTGCGAGCTTGCGCGTGAGGAGGTGACGGTCGCCCTGTCCGGCGATGGGGCGGACGAAGCGTTCGCGGGCTATCGCCGCCATCTGTTCCAGCATTGGGCGGAGCGCACGCGCGCAATGATGCCGCCCACGATCCGCCGCCCTCTGTTCGGAGCGCTCGGACGTATCTATCCCAAGGCCGACCGCGCCCCGCGCTTCCTGCGCACACGAGCGACCTTTCAGGAACTGGCCCTGAGCGGCGCGGAAGCCTATGCCCGGTCAGTAGGTGTCACGCCGCCGGAGCTGCGCCAGACCCTCTATTCCGATGCTTTCCGCCGCGAGATCAACGGACATCGCGCGGAGGACCGGATCGTGCGGACGATGGAAGGCGCGAGCGCCCGGGACCCGATCGACCGGGCGCAATATGCCGACCTGAAGCTGTGGCTGCCCGGCGACATCCTTACCAAGATCGACCGGATGAGCATGGCCGTGGGCCTGGAAGCGCGCGAGCCGCTGCTCGATTATCGCATCGTCGAGTTTGCCGCACGGCTGCCGGTGCCTCTCCGCATCCACGGCAACAGCGGCAAATATCTGATGAAACGGGCGATGGAGCCCTATCTGCCGCCCGAAGTCCTTTATCGAGAGAAAAGGGGGTTTGTGGCGCCGATCTCCTACTGGTTCAGGGGACCACTGGCAGATGAGGCGTCGGCCGTCACAAGCGGATCGGCCCTGACCCGCAGCGGATGGCTCGACAGCAAGGCCATGGCCGGAATCGCGCAGGATCATCGCGCCGCGCGCGCCGATCACGGGCGGCTGCTGTGGCAGCTCGTGGTGCTCGAACGAAGCCTGGCGCGCCTGTTCGAGTGAAAGCAGACGCCGTCGCGGTCAGTCGAAGAGAATGCGGGCCGTCCTGTCCCACATCGCAGGAGAAGCAGCAGCGAGCATCCCGTTTTCCTCCGAGTCGATGCGGTAGGGCGACCCGTCGGGTCGCGCGACGCGCCCGCCCGCCTCTTCGAGGAACAGGACGCCGGGCGCATGATCCCAGGGCAGCACCCGGTTGAACAGGGCGATGTCGTTCGCGCCGAGGACGATGCGGGGATATTGTTCGGCCGCGCACCGGGGAATGCCGACAATCTCCAGATGCCCCTCGGCACGGCGCTGTATCCCGGCACGCTGCGCAGGATCGAGAAACAGGGTGGAAATGCCGGCAATGGGAAGGGCGGCGCCGCTTTCCCGAGCGCGCGCGGGCTCTCCATCAATGGTAGCGCCGATTCCCCGCGCGGCGTGGCAGAGGCGATGCGACAGCGGATCGTAGAGCCAGCCGGCAATCGTCTCGCCATGCTCGGCCAGCGCGATCATCACGCCGAAGGGCGCGCGTCCGGCGGCGAAATTGCCAGTCCCGTCAATCGGATCGATCAGCCAGACGAGGCCGGAGCCCAGACCCTGTAGCAGCGCCGGATCGGCGGCGCAGGCTTCCTCGCCCACGATACGCGCCTCCGGCAGCAGGCGGGCGAGGCCTTCGGCCAGCCGCTCCTCACTTTCCCTGTCGGCGATTGTCACAAGCTCGTCGGCGGCTTTCTCGATGATCTCATGCTCCGCGAGATTGCGATAGCGAGGCAGGATCACCTGTTCGGAGACGGAGCGCATGAGGGCGGCTACGGAATCGCGGAGAGCGGCGTGACTGGTCATGCGGCCCGCGATAGCGCCATCGCAACGGCAACCGCCATCAAAATCGCGCCCGAGACGCGCGCGATCACCCGCTCGGCCCCCTGGAAAACCGCGATCTTGCCAAGGCGCCAGGCGAGAAACCCGTACATGCCGAGGGCAATAACCTCCATCGACACGCCAATCGCCGCAAGCACGGCGATCTGCGGCGGCATCGGGCGATCAAGGTCGATGAAGGGCGGCAGGAAGACGGTGAAGAACACCAGCGCCTTCGGATTGGAAAGCTGGACCGCGACCGCGCCTGCAAAACCGCGCCCCGCACCGATCGGCGAGCCCTGACCCGACGCCGCAAGGGTCAGGTGCGACCGCCAGGTCTGCAGGCCGAGCCAGAAGAGATAGACGATCCCCGCCCAGCGCAGCACCACGAACAGCTCCGGCGCCGTCCTTGCAAGCGCGAGAAGACCCGCGCCCGTCATCGCATACCAGATCAGGTTGCCGACATTGATTCCCGCAATCGCCGCGAGAACGGCGCGCGGGGAGCCGGTAAGGCCGATGCTCATCACCGACAGCACCGCCGGTCCCGGAGTGAGGCAGGCGACCAGTTCGGTCAGCGCGAAGACGATCAGGAGGTTCTCGCCTTGCATCATGGGTCCTGACCCTAGCTGCGATAGTCCGCGTTGATCGAGATATAGCCGTGCGTGAGGTCACACGTCCACACCGTCGCGCGGCCTTCGCCAAGGCCAATGTCCACGCCGATCTCCACGTGCCGGCCCTTCAGGTGCGCGGCAACGGGGGCCTCGTCATAGCCTTCCGCCGGAAATCCGTTTGCGGCAACCTGCGTCGTGCCGAAGGAGATGGAGAGGCGATCCCGGTCGGCGGGCTCCCCCGCCTTGCCGACGGCCATGACCACGCGGCCCCAGTTGGCGTCTTCGCCCGCGATGGCCGTCTTCACCAGCGGCGAGTTGGCGATCGACAGCCCGATGCGGCGGGCGCTTTCGTCCGATACCGCCCCGGTGACGCGGATCTCGATGAACTTTTGCGCGCCCTCGCCATCCTTGACGACAAGCTGGGCGAGCTGTGTGCAGACGTCGGTCAGCGCCGCCTGGAAAGCATCCGCGCCGGGATCGTCCATGCTGGCAAGCGGGCGGTTCCCGGCCCGGCCCGTCGCGAAAACGAGCACGGTGTCGCTGGTCGAGGTGTCGCCATCGACGGTAATGCACGAGAAGCTCTTCGCATTCGCCTCGTCCAGCATCTGCTGGAGCAGCGCAGGCTCTACCGCCGCGTCCGTAAAGACATAACCGAGCATCGTCGCCATATCAGGCGCAATCATGCCCGAACCCTTGATTATGCCGGAAAGACTAGTCCTGGTCCCGCCGATCATTGC
>DASULD010000184.1:0-8607 GCA_036278355.1 Sphingobium sp. | reverse complement strand
TTCGACCGCGCGCGCCACACCGTGGTGAGCATCGGCTCGTGCACCACCAACTGCCTCGCTCCGCTCGCCAAGGTGCTGAACGACACCCTCGGGATCGAGCACGGCCTCATGACCACGATCCACGCCTACACCAACGACCAGAACGTTTTGGACCAGGCGCACAAGGACATGCGCCGCGCCCGCGCCGCCGCCGTCAACATGATCCCTACCTCGACCGGAGCGGCGGCCGCCGTCGGTCTCGTGCTGCCGGAGCTCAAGGGCAAGCTTGACGGGTCGTCGATCCGCGTACCGACCCCCAACGTCTCGGTGGTGGACCTCAAGTTCATTCCCAAGCGTGCCACGACCATTGACGAAGTGAACGGCCTGCTCAAGGCTGCCTCTGAGTCGGGTCCGCTGAAGGGCGTGCTTGGCTATTCGGACGAGCCGCTGGTGTCGATCGATTATAACACCGACCCGCGCAGCTCGACCGTGGACAGTCTGGAGACGGCGGTGATCGACGGCAAGCTGGTGCGCGTGCTGAGCTGGTACGACAATGAGTGGGGCTTCTCCAACCGGATGATCGATACCACGGGCGTGGTGGCGAAGTTTCTGTAACCAACGAACGGACAATCTCCGTTCTCTGAGCTTGTCGAAGGGGTGCTTTTCTTCCGGGAAAGTGCAAGGGCTTCGACAGGCTCAGCCCGAACGGGCTGAGTGCCCAGGGAAGATAATAGATGACCAAGCCCTTCAAAACCCTCGACGACATGGGTGACCTTGCCGGCAAGGCGGTGCTGGTCCGTGAGGACCTCAACGTACCGATGAGGGACGGCGCGGTCACCGATGACACTCGCCTGCGCGCCGCGATGCCGACGGTGAACGAACTGGCTGACAGGGGTGCGAAGGTGCTGATCCTCGCGCATTTCGGACGCCCGAAAGGCGAACGGAATCTCGAATTTTCGCTTGGTCCCGTGGTCGCGCCGCTCGCGGCGGTGCTGGGCCGCCCGGTTCGTTTCGTGGCCGATTGCGTCAACGAACTCGCTGACGCAGCGGTCGCCGAGATGAAGCCCGGGGAGATCGCCCTGCTTGAAAACACCCGTTTCCATTCGGGTGAGGAGGTCAACCGCGAACGCCTGGTGGACGGCATGGCGAAGCTTGCCGACTTCTACGTCAACGACGCCTTTTCCGCTGCCCATCGCGCCCACGCCTCGACCGAAGGATTGGCGCATAAATTGCCGTCCTTCGCGGGACGCTCGATGGAAAGGGAGCTGGACGCGCTGGAGGCGGCGCTGGGAAACCCTGCCAAGCCGGTCGCGGCGGTGGTCGGCGGCGCGAAGGTATCGACCAAGCTCGACGTGCTCAACAACCTGGTCGCAAAGGTCGATCACCTGATTATCGGCGGCGGCATGGCGAACACCTTCCTGGCCGCGCGCGGCGTCGATGTGGGCAAGTCGCTGTGTGAACATGACCTTGCTTCCACCGTCGAGGAGATCATGGGCGCGGCCGAGGCGGCGGGATGCACCATCCACCTGCCCTATGACGTTGTCGTGGCGAAGGAGTTCGCCGCCAATCCGCCGTCGTTGCGCACCTGTAACGTGCATGAAGTGGCGTCCGACGAGATGATTCTCGATGTCGGCCCGGCTGCGGTCGAGGCGCTTGCCGATGTGCTCAAGACCTGCCGGACGCTGGTATGGAACGGCCCGCTGGGGGCGTTTGAAATCGAACCGTTCGATACCGCCACGGTGGCGCTCGCCAGGACGGCGGCGGCGCTGACCAGGGAAGGCTCGTTGACCTCGGTGGCGGGAGGGGGCGATACGGTCGCCGCGCTCAATCATGCCGGCGTGGCCGATGACTTCAGCTTCGTCTCGACGGCTGGTGGAGCTTTTCTGGAGTGGATGGAAGGCAAGGAACTGCCGGGCGTCAAGGCGCTGATGAGATGATCGGGTGATCACCATCCGCGACATTGATCATGTGGTGCTCCGCGTGAACGATCTTGACGCGATGGTGGCATTTTACCGCGATATTCTGGGTGCGCGTCTCGAAAAGGCTCAAAGTGACATCGGCCTGTATCAGCTTCGTATCGGCAATGCGCTGATCGATCTTGCGCCGGCCGACGCGCCTATGGGCAGGATGGGCGGGGACGCTCCGGGCCGCGAGGGGCACAATGTTGACCATATCGCGTTTCGTGTGGTTCCCTGGGATGGGCAGGCGATACTGGCTCACCTCGCGGCAAATGGCATCGCGGGGGAAATCACGTCTCGCTATGGTGCGGAAGGCTACGGCCCCAGCATCTATCTTGTCGATCCGGAGGGAAACGGACTGGAATTGAAGGGACCGCCCTGGCCGGACGGAAGCGCCGGCGTCTGATACGGCGGCCTTGCGGTACAGATATGGTTATCGTGGGTTGAGACTGCCGCGGGAACGCGCTACGCGCTCCTCGTCTTTTGGCGGTGCAGCAAAAAGGGACGGGATCGATGCAGTATAGCGAGATGTTGAACAAGATGGCCAAGGGCGACGGTTTCATTGCCGCGCTCGACCAGAGCGGTGGCTCGACGCCTAAAGCGCTCAAGGGCTATGGTATTGAAGAAGATGCGTGGTCGACCGAGGAAGAGATGTTCGGCCTGATTCACCAGATGCGCAGCCGTATCATCAGCTCGTCCGCTTTCACAGGCGACAAGGTGATCGGCGCGATTCTGTTCGAGCGCACGATGGATGGCCAGGTGGACGGCAAGCCCACTCCTCAGGCGCTCATCGAGCGCGGGGTCCTGCCGTTTATCAAGATCGACAAGGGTCTTGAGGACGAAAAGGATGGCGTTCAGCTCATGAAGCCGATGCCTGAGCTTGACGCGCTGCTCACGCGCGCCAGTTCGCTTGGCGTATTCGGCACGAAGGAACGTTCGGTCGTCAACCTCGCGAACCGCGCCGGTATCGCCGCGATCGTGAAGCAGCAGTTCGAGGTGGGGCGTCAGGTGCTCGCCCATTCCATGATGCCGATCCTGGAGCCGGAGGTGAATATCAAGAGCCCCGAGCGGGCCGAGGCGGACCAGATACTGCTGGAAGAAATTCTCGCGAACCTTGATCAGCTGCCGGACGGGACGCAGATCATGCTGAAGCTGTCGATTCCGGCCAAGGCAGGCCTGTTCGACGCTTTGGTGGATCACCCCAAGGTGCTGCGCGTCGTGGCGCTGTCGGGCGGTTACAAGCGGCCGGAGGCCTGTGCCGAACTGGCAAAGAATCGCGGCATGATCGCCAGCTTCAGCCGGGCGCTGCTGGAGGATCTGCGCGCGCAGATGTCCGACGGGGAGTTCGACGCGTCGCTTGGCGGTGCGATTGACCAGATATACACGGCATCGACGAAGAAAGTCGCTGCGGTTGCTTGAATGCGCGGCAAGGTGATTACTCCTGTTATCCTTTCCGGCGGGTCGGGAACGCGGCTATGGCCGCTTTCCCGCTCGGCCCGTCCCAAGCAGTTCCTGGAATTTACGCCAGGCGGTACGATGCTCGCGCAGACGCTGGCTCGTACGCCGGCCGGCGGGGAAGATTTCGCTCCCCCCGTCATCGTCTGCAACACGAATCATGCCGAAACCGTTGCGGATCAATGCACCCGACCGGGGGCACGGATCATCCTGGAGCCTGCCGCCCGAAATACCGCCCCGGCGATCGCGCTCGCGGCACTGACTCTGCCGCATGACACTTTGATGCTGGTGATGCCGAGCGATCACGTGATTGCCGACATCGCCGCCTTCCATGCCGCGATTGCCGCCGCCGCTCCACTCGCGGAGCAGGGCTGGCTCGTCACCTTCGGAATAGAGCCGACGGCGCCCGAAACCGGCTATGGCTATATCGAACGTGGCGAGGCCCTTTCCGGTGGACTCTGTCGCGTCCTGCGCTTCGTCGAAAAGCCTGATCGGCTAACGGCGGAAACCTATGTGTCGTCTGGCCGCTATAGCTGGAACGCGGGCATTTTCCTGTTCCGGGCGGGCACGTATCTCGAGGCGCTGGCGGCTCACGCGCCGGCGATGCTGGACGCTTGCAGGGCGGCGATGGCGACTGCGCAGCACGAGGGCATGCTCATTCGGCCGGACGGCGACGCGTTCGCGGCCTGCCCATCCGACTCGATCGACTATGCGGTGATGGAAAAGGCGGACAAGGTCGCGGTCGCGCCGTCCGATATGGGGTGGTCCGACATCGGCAGCTGGGATGCGCTGTACGATCTGATGGAGCGGGACGGGGAAGGCAATGCGCTGGCGGGCGATGTATTTGCGCTCGACACATCTTCCTGCCTCGTGCGTTCGGACGGGCCGACCGTGACGCTGTGCGGTGTCGAAGACCTCATTGTGGTCGCCACGGCGGATGCGGTAATGATCCTCCCTCGCGGCCGGAGCCAGGACACGAAGAAGATCGTCGAGGCACTGAAAGTCGCGCGGCATTCCACGCTCGACCGCTGAAGGAGGGCTGTCCCGGCGCTGGCATATCGTAACGGGGCGGGCTAAGGGAACCGGATGACTGGTCCCCCTGAAGATGAAGCCACTCTCGATCCCCATTTTGCGGAGCGTTTTCAACGCAACGACAAGCGGGTTCCGTGTCAGCTCTATCTCATTTCGCCTCCCCAGATCGGGGGTGATTTTGTCGATGCGCTGCGCGCTGCGCTCGACGCGGGGGCGGTCGCGGCTTTTCAGCTCCGCTTGAAAGGGTTGCCGGAGGCAGACATCGCGCGCGCCGCCGAACCTCTGCAGCGCGTCTGCGCCGATCACGACACGGCGTTCGTCATCAACGACAGCGCGGCGCTTGCCAAAAGCCTGGGCGCCGACGGCGTCCATCTCGGCCAGCAGGACGGTGACGTGCGGGAAGCGCGGGCCCTGCTCGGTCCGGCGGTACAGATTGGCGTGACCTGCCACGACAGCCGTCACCTTGCGATGGCGGCGGGAGAGCAGGGGGCGGATTATGTCGCTTTCGGCGCCTTTTATCCCACCAGCACAAAGGAAACTCGATACCGGCCGGATTTGTCCATCCTCTCCTGGTGGTCCACGCTGTTTGAGCTGCCGTGCGTCGCGATCGGCGGCATCAGCGTCATGAACGCCGCCCCGCTGGTTCGCGCGGGCGCGGATTTCCTCGCGGTTTGTGCTGCCGTCTGGAACCATTCGGCGGGTCCGGCAGAGGGTGTGCGCGCTTTTTCCCCGGTTCTTTCCGGCAAAGCGTGACGAAATAGGCAGGTCGTCCGTCTCTTGGTACGGGCCGCCCTTCTCGCCGCTCTGGTGGCGCGGGCGCTAAACCAATGGTAAGCTTTGCCGCCTAGGGTGGCGCTGATTGAGTCCCGGCACGTGAAGGGGGAGCATGAAGTACAATCCGCTGGTCCGGATCCGGCGATTTCTGCACGGCTTTCTGGTCGTGAAGTGCGTACGTTGGTACTACACGCTGGTATGGGGCATGCATATCGGCGAGGATACGCGCATCTCGCTTTCGGCAAAGCTTGATCAGACCAACCCTGACGGCATCACGATCGGCAAATCGAGCGCGATTACTTTCGGGGCCGCTATTCTCAGCCATGATTTCATCAACAATGTCCATCTCCAGACGCGCATCGGCGATTACTGCTTTATCGGCGCGCACGCGGTTATCATGCCGGGGGTCACCGTGGGCAATCATTCGATCATCGCGGCGGGCGCGATCGTGATGCGTAACGTGCCGCCGCACAGCGTCGTGATGGGCAATCCGGCTCGGGTGATGGAGCAGAACATCCAGACCGGACGGTGGGGCATCCGTATTCGCGATCTCGAAAGCGTACCGCCGCATATCGTGCCCGACAGCCAGGCCAAGGCATCCCTGCAGGCGGCGTCATGAACGAGATGTCGCCCTCCTTTGAACCCGCCGTTCCGGCCGGAGCATTTACGCGCGACGCCCTGCGCACGCGCATCGCCGCGCTTTTCGATGAGATGTGGCGAGAGGATCACGACAGCGATCCGCCCCCGCTGGAAGATGATACCGTGCTGCTGGAAACCGGCTTCGACAGCATGGCCTTCGCGGTGCTCGTGGCGCGGCTCGATGATGAACTCGGCTTCGATCCGTTCACGATGACCGAAGATCCCGTCTATCCGCAAACCTTCTCGGAATTCCTCGACTTTTACGAGAAATGCGCGCCTCGCCCGCAGTGACGCCGCTGGCATCCGCCATTGGCGCGCTGAGGCTCTCTCCCGGTCACGATCTGGTGAAGGGGCCTGATGGCGTTCTGAAAGCGGGCGCGCTTCCCGGCCTAACCTCGAACGCCGCGATGTATTCGGGGCAGCGGCTCGCAATCCAGGGCGGAGACCCGTTCCGCACGTGCTGCGCCATGCTTGCGCTCGACGGCCAGGCGGAGGCGATGATGCCGCTGCCGTCCGGGCTCTCGGACGAGGCGGCGGCCAGATTGACGGCGTCGGCCGGGACAGGCCGGACGCTGCGGCAGGATGAACTCGCCGGCTTCCTCGCAGGTCGCGATGCGCCGGACCGGGCTTTGCCGGGCGATCTGGACACACGCTGGCTCCTCGCCACGTCCGGCACGACCGGCCCGCCCCGCACGGTGCGGCACACACGGGCGTCAATCGTCCGCGCGGTCCGCCCCTGCGCCGATGGAGCGCACGCGCGCTGGGGGATGCTGTACGATCCTGCCCGGTTCGCGGGAACGCAGGTTCTGGCGCAGGCACTCCTTTCGGGCGGAACCTTGCTCGTGCCCGATCCGGTGATGGATACGGCCGCGACGATCGACTGGCTGGCGGAGGAAGGGTGCACCCACCTGTCGGCCACGCCGTCGCTGTGGCGGCGGCTTTTGATGGCGCCGGGCAGCGCCCGATTGCCACTGCGGCAGGTAACTTTGGGCGGGGAGATCGCGGATGGCGCGATCCTGTCTGCCTTGCACGCGCGTTTTCCCGATGCGCGGATCGTTCACATTTATGCCTCGACGGAGGTCGGAACCGGTTTTGCCGTTCGCGACATGAAGGCGGGCTTTCCGGCGCGCTGCCTGCATGACGGTATCGATGGCGCGGGCTTGTCGGTACGTGACGGTATGTTGTGGGTGCGTCCCCCCGTTTCGGATTTGACGGCCGCCGCGCACATTGAACGCGACGGGGACGGCTTCATCCGCACCGGCGACCGTGTCGCCGTGGAGGGTGACCGCGTGCTGTTCCTGGGGCGAGAGGATAGCATGTTCAACATCGGCGGTGTAAAGATCCAGGCCGAAGAGGTGGAGGAGGTGGTGCATGCCCACCCGGCGGTCGCGCGTTGCAGGGTCGTTGCCCGGCCGAGTGCCTTGACCGGCAGCTTGCTGGCCCTCTCTATCGTCCCCCGGAGCGATGATTTTGACGACGCGGTCCTGCGGCGCGACGTCGCCCGTTGGTGCCGGGAACGGCTGCCCCCCGCCGCTCGTCCGGCGAGCATCCGCATTGTCGCGGACCTTCCCGTGACGGCTGCGGGCAAGCTTTCCCGCACGGATACGCCATGAAGACCGTGGTGGTCACCGGCGTATCGCGAGGGATCGGACTTGCCATTGCGCAGGCGTTGCTTGCCGATGGCTATCATGTCGTGGGGCTGGGGCGCGGAGAGGCGGAAGCGTTCACGGCGCTGACCGACGCCTGGCCCGGTCAAGTCGACTATGTTCAGGCGGACATGGCCGATGCGGCCATCATTACCGACGCCGCGCGGCATATCACGAAGGCGTTCGCGCCGATCTACGGCCTCGTCAACAATGCCGGTGTCGGCATGGGCGGCGTGCTCGCTACCATGCACCAGGCCGACATGGAACGGGTCATCGCCACCAATCTGCTGGGGCCGATAACGCTCACCAAATATCTGGTTCGGCCGATGCTTGCCCGGCGGGAGGGGCGCATCGTCAACATCAGCTCGATTGCCGCGCAAACGGGCTTTCACGCGATGTCCGTCTATGCCGCCAGCAAGGCGGGGCTGGAGGGATTTACCCGTGCGCTGGCGAGGGAAGCGGGCAAACGTCGCGTGACCGTCAATTGCGTCGCACCCGGCTTCGTCGATACGCAGATGACCGGCGGTTATGACGCCGGACAGGTGGAGGCCGTGCGCCGTCGTGCGCCGCTTGGTTTGCCCACCGCCGATCAGGTCGCGGGCGCGGTGCTGTATCTCCTGTCCCCCGCCGCGGCGCAGGTCACGGGGACGGTCATGACCGTGGATGGCGGAAGCACGGCGTAACCGTCAGTCGATTATGTGACGACCGTGCACTGCGGTTTTGGCGACTTGACGCCTGTCGTGAAATCATCATGACTGACCCAAAGACTGGGTGGGGCCTGACATGCGTCTGGACGCGATAGTATATCGTGCGTTCACGTCACGGGGTGGTGCGCGTGGCAAGGCGTCCCGCGCACAGGGCGGCGTCAAGGCGCTGGTTCTCGGTGCGATCCTGCTCGCAGCACCAGCCTGCGCCACCTCGAGTTACATGGGCATATCGATGAACCCCGGCGAAGCTTCGCCGGAGGTGCAGGCGCTCGCCCAGCGCGCACAGAGGGGGGACAAGCAGGCCCAGCTCGACCTGGGTATCAGGTTCGAGGAAGGAAACGGCGTACCGCAGGACAAGGCCCGCGCGGTCAAGCTCTACCGGCAGGCGACGAGTGACAGTGGTGGGACGATCTGGGT
>DASULD010000183.1:0-2444 GCA_036278355.1 Sphingobium sp. | reverse complement strand
CTGCTGTGCCTGGGCTATCCTGACGAGGATAGCGAAACGCCCGAACTGGTCCGTCGTGGCTGGCAGCCGCATCTTCCTGCCTCCCACACGAGGTTTGTTCGATGACCATCACTCCTGATCAGGTTCAGGCCAAGCTCGATGCGCTGGCCAAGCCGCCCGGCAGCCTCGCCCGGCTTGAGGCGCTGGCAGCCCAACTGGCCGTGGCGCAGCAGACGCTCAATCCGATCACCCGCCCGCGCCGGATCGTGCTGTTCGCAGGCGACCACGGCGTCGTTACACAGGGGGTGACCCAGTGGCCTTCGGCCGTCACCACCGCCATGGTGGCTACGATCCTCAAAGGCCGCGCCAGCAGTACCGCGCTCGCTGCCGCTCACAACGTCGATCTGCGCGTGGTGGATGCAGGGATGGCCGAGCCGCCACCGGGCCCCTTGCCGGCTCATTATCGCGCCGCCCCCGTGGCGTGCGGCACCGCCGATCTATCCCAGGGTCCGGCGATGACTCCCGTGCAGTTCGATGCCGCCTGGGCACTTGGCGCGGATGAAGCGCAACGTGCGGTATCTGATGGCTTCAGGCTGCTGATCGCTGGCGAAATGGGCATCGGCAATACTACGCCATCGGCTTGCATCACCCATGCACTTGCGAGGATCGATGCCGACACGGCGACCGGCAGCGGTGCCGGCGCAGACCCTGCCATGCGCGAAGTGAAGCGCCGGATCGTTGCCGACGCAGTTACTTGCCTGAACGGACGCCGCGACAAGGCGGCACTGGCGGCGATCGCCGGGTTCGAGATCGTCGCCATGGCGGGCTTCTATGCCGAAGGGGCGGCGCAGGGTGCTGCACTGCTGTTGGATGGCTATGTGACCACGTCCGCCGCGCTGATAGCCGAGGAGCTTGTCCCCGGTACCCGCCAGCGGATGATCGCGGCGCACCTCTCCGCTGAACCGGGCCACGGCGCGGCACTCACCCGTCTTGGCCTTGCACCGGTGCTCGACTGGGGTATGCGGCTAGGCGAAGGCACCGGCGCGCTCACCGCGCTTCCCCTGCTTGACGGCGCTGCTGCGCTTCTGAATGACGTCGCGACGCTGGCCGAGGTCCTGGCATGACCCTGCGCTGGTGGATGCCGCCATTGCTGGCGATCCAATTCCTGACCAGAATTCCTGTCCCCGGACTTTCCCGGCTGCACTCCGACGACGTGGCTGCAGGACTGGTGCGGGCGGTTGGCTGGTTCCCGCTGGCTGGCGGACTGGTCGGCGCAATCAGCGCCGCCGTGTTGGTTCTGACCGATGGATTATGGCCTCGCGCGGTAGCCGTCATCATCACTCTGATCGTCGAAGCCCGGTTGACGGGTGCCTTTCATGAGGATGCGGTCGCCGACTTCTGCGACGGCTTCGGAGGCGGTCAAACGCCGACACGCATTCACGAGATCATGAAGGACAGCCGGATCGGCGCATATGGTACGGTCGGGCTGAACCTTGCGATTGGCCTGCGTGCGGCCCTGTTATGGGCGCTGCCAGCCGGGCTCGTCGTGCCAGCGCTCATCGCTTCGGCTAGCTTCGGACGCTGGCTGGCGGTCGTGCCAAAGGCCTTGTTGTCATCGCCGCCCGGGATCGAAGGGGTGGCAAGCGAGATCGTTTCCGGCACCGGCGCACGCCAACTGGCTGTTGCCAGCCTTGTGGCGTTTCCCTTCCTTCTGCCGATCGTCTGGCTACGGCCCGAGGCGGCGCTGCTGGCGATTATTGCGGCTGCGGCCTTCATCTGGTGGTTTTGCCGGTTCCTGATGCGGCACCTTGGCGGCGTAACCGGCGATTGCCTGGGGTTCGCGGTCTATTCCGGGCAGTTGATCGTTTTGCTCTGCATGACATCGACGTGGCCCGCCGCCTGATTCTTGTCCGTCACCCGCCGGTGGCGAAGGCGTGGTCTGGCCGCTGCTATGGCCAGAGCGACATTGGTCTTTCGCGCGCGGGGCGAGCGATGATTCCCGCGCTGGTCGATGAACTGACAGCCTTGCGTCCCGACGTCGTGATCCATTCCGGGCTGCGCCGCACCCGCGCCCTGGCCCAGCCTGTTGCCGCCCGGCTGGCCCTGTCACCCATCACCCTGCCGCAATGGCAGGAGCGGCATTTCGGCGCTTGGGAAGGTGAGACGTGGAATGCCATCTATCGTGCCACGGGCAATGCCATGGACGGTATGGTCGATGATCCTGATGGCTTCAGGCCAGGCGAAACCGGCGAGACGACTGCAGAGCTGATCGCGCGGATCAGAATGGCGTTACAGGAACTGCCGGATCGTGAACGGGTGGCCATTGTGAGCCATGGTGGTCCGATCGCCGTGTCCCGGATGCTACTGGCGGGCGGCTCCCCGTCGGGACTGGCCGCGATGATCATCCCGCCGGGGACGTTTGTCGTGATCGACAACTGACGCTGGTGCAGGTGTTTCCATGACGG
>DASULD010000182.1:0-6015 GCA_036278355.1 Sphingobium sp. | reverse complement strand
ATCAAACTGGCCGCAGACGATGTCCGTGCGCAGGGCGCGTGGAAAATGGACCCGGCCCTTGCCGAAAAACTCGATACGCTGCGGCCGGTCATAGAGGCCGCGCGGGTGCGCGTGAACCTCGCCACCGACGATGTGCGCCAGTGCTTGGCGCGGCTGGCGCAAAACGGCGCAGGCGGCGCCTCGGCGACCTACGGGCGGTAAGCGCCTTCTGTCCCCGCTTTCTGAAGCCGGGAACGTCCATACCTTCGACAACTGCGATCGGCCGCGAAGCAATCCGCATCGTGTCGGTACGCGCTCCGCCTTGTATACCAAGGCGAGTGCGTTGCTTCGCCGTGACAGGCATTCAAGGTGCCGAGTTCCTTCGGTGAATTTTGGCACGGCTCTTGCTTAAAAGACCTCGCTAGCAAGTGAGGTTTTTTCGATGTCAGCTTTTGCCGACTTCACCGTTTCCGGAGCAGACGCAGGCCGCAGCCGCGTAACCAACGCGATTGCACTGGCCAGCCGCCGGACGGGCATGGACTTCGCCTATCTGCTGGGCCAGGCGAAAATCGAAAGCAGCCTCGATCCCAATGCGAAGGCGTCCACGTCGTCGGCCAAGGGGCTTTATCAGTTCCTGGACCAGAGCTGGCTCGGCGTTGTCAGTCAGCATGGCCCCAAATATGGGCTCGGCTGGGCCGCCGGCGCTATCGGACAATCCGCCTCCGGCCGCTATTACGTGGCAGACCCCAATCTGCGGCAGCAGATTCTCGATCTGCGCAGCCACCCCGAGACAGCGTCCGTCATGGCGGCCGAGCACGCCGCCGACAACAAGGACTTTCTGGAAAGCCGGCTGGGCCGGGAGGCGCGGCCGGTCGATCTTTATCTCGCCCATTTCCTGGGGGTGGGGGGCGCCGCCAAATTCCTTGCCGCCCACGATCAGAACCCTGGAGCAAGCGCCGCGTCCCTGTTTCCGGCGGCCGCCCGCGCCAATCGGGGAGTGTTTTACGACCGTGCGGGCAATCCGCGCAGCTTCGGGGAAATCAGGAACAATTTCGCGGCCAAGTTGGAAAAGGGTGTGGCCGGTGCGCTGGCGGCGCCCGCAGGCTGGGCAGGGCGGGCGGACGACGATGATTTCTCCGACACCGTGCCCGGCGGACAGACCGTGCAGCCCGCAGACTATGTGCGGATAGAGACGCAGCGCCTGCAACAGACGATCCCGGCGGAAGATATGGTCCGCCCGCAGCCGCAGACCGCGCGGCTCGCCTATCTCATGCTCGCCACCCTTGGAAGGTAACATCCGGCAATGACACGCAGCGAAATCAACGGGAAGGTGTGGCTCCAGACGGCCAAGGGCGCGGTGTTGCCGATCGCGACGCTTCTGCTGGTCATGTTCATGATCGTGCCAGTGCCCTCGATGCTGCTGGACATCGGCTTTGTCGGCAACATCATGCTGAGCCTTGCTATCCTGATGGTGGCGCTGAACGCGGCAAGGCCGCTCGACTTTTCCAGCTTCCCTACAGTGTTGTTGTTCGCGACGCTGATGCGTCTTGCCCTCAATGTCGCGTCTACCCGCGTCGTGCTGGTCAACGGGCACACAGGCGCGGACGCGGCAGGGCATGTGATCGAGGCGTTCGGACATTTCCTGATCGGCGGCGATTACGTCGTCGGCCTGTTCGTGTTCGCCATCCTGATGATCATCAACCTGGTCGTGATCACGAAGGGCGCCGGGCGCGTGTCGGAAGTGTCGGCCCGCTTCACCCTCGACGCCTTGCCCGGTAAGCAGATGGCCATCGACGCCGACCTCAACGCAGGGCTGCTGACCCCCGAAGAGGCGAAGGCCCGCCGGGCCGAGGTGGCGACCGAAGCGGACTTCTACGGATCGATGGACGGTGCGTCGAAGTTCGTGAAGGGCGACGCGATCGCGGGCGTCCTCATCCTTATCATCAATATCGTCGGGGGTATCATCCTCGGTCTCGTCAGTCATGGACTGTCGCTGTCCGAGGCAGCCCAGACCTACGTCATCCTGGCGATCGGCGACGCGCTCGTCGCGCAGGTGCCCGCGCTGCTGCTGTCGATCGCGGCGGCGAGCATCGTCACCCGGGTCAACAGCGAGCATGACCTGTCGGGCCAGATCGCCACGCAGTTCGGAAGCAACAAGGCATGGACGCCGGTTGCCGCGATCCTCGTGGTGCTGGGCGTGCTGCCCGGAATGCCGCATCTCGTGATCCTTCCGGCCGCCGCCATTGCGGGCTTCATCGCCTGGCGGCTCAAGCGTACGGCCGCAGAGGCCGCAGCCCAGCCAGCGCCAGCCCCGGAACCGGAAAACCCCGCCCACATCGAATGGGACGACGTGTCCGACGGCGCGGTGCTGGGCCTGGAAATCGGCTATGGCCTCATCGCCATGGTGGACGACCGGAAAGGTGCGCCGCTGATGGCGCGCATCACCGGCATACGGCGGCAGCTGTCGCGCGAGCTCGGGTTTGTCGTGCCGCTGGTCCGCGTGAAAGACAATCTGGCGCTGGAACCCAACAGCTATCGGATCACCATTGGCGGGGTCATTGTCGGCGAGGATGAGATATTCCCCGATGACCTGCTAGCGCTCGACAGTGGGGCGCTGGAGGGCAGGGTAGACGGGCGGGCCGCCAAGGACCCCACCTTCGGTCTGGACGCCGTGTGGATCCGGCCGGACCGTCGCAGCGAGGCGGTGGTTGCCGGCTATACCGTCGTCGATCCATCGACCGTGGCCGCGACCCATCTCAATCAGCTGATCATGATGAATGCCGCCGAAATGTTCGGCATGGACGAGGCGCGCAAGCTGCTCGATGCGCTGAAGGAAAGCTCGCCCCAACTGGTCGAGGGGCTGACGCAGGGGGCGCTCACCCTTGCGCAGATCACCGCGCTTTGCCGTGCCCTGCTCGCCGAGGGTATCCCCCTCAAGGACTTCCGCCGTATCTGCGAGGCGATGGTCAGCGCAGCCAAGCCGGACATGACCCATGAGCAACTGGTCGAGGCGGTGCGCCAGCGCATCGGGTCGCTCATCATCCAGACGCTTGTTCCGGTGAAGATGCCATTGCCGGTGATCACGCTGGACGGCGAGCTTGAGGGCCTGCTCGCCCAGGCAATGCGGGTGGCGGGCGACGCCAGGCACCCGATCGAGCCCGCGCTCGCTGGCCGCATAACCGACGCCGTGATCCAGGCTGCGCGGCCGCTGCTCGCCGAGGCGCGCAACTTCGCTATCGTCACATCGCCGCATGCGCGGGCCGCTCTCGCCCGGCTGTTCAAGCCGCATCTGCCCGAGACGCCGGTGCTGTCCTTCCTGGAGATTCCGGACGGGAAGCCGGTGGAGGTCGCGGCCGTGGTTGGCGGGACGGAAAGGATTACCCCGCGTCCGGACCCGGTGCCGGTGGACCTGACGCGCGAAAGAATTGCCTAACCAATAGACGTTACAAGCAATAATATAACTGGGGGACGCTTACATCATGTATGCAAGCAGGATCGGAGCGGAAGGCGAAACGCTGACCTACGGCCGGAGGGGCGCAAATGACCCCGCTATTCTGGCGCGTCAATATATGCCGCTGGTCCGCAAGATTGCCTGGCATGTGCATGGCCGGGTTTCGAACGCCATAGAGATCGAGGATCTGCTGCAGATCGGCATGGTCGCACTGGTCGAGGCAGCGAACGGATATCAGGATCGCGGCCTGGGCTTTGCATCCTATGCGCAGCTTCGCGTGCGCGGCGCGATGATCGACCATCTGCGGCGTCACGCGACCCTGTGCCGGTCCGCCATGGCGCGGCGGCGCGAATTGCTGGCCGTGCGCGCGCGGCTGGAACAGCAACTGGGCCGCCCGCCGGGCGAAGCGGAGATGTCCGCCGAAATGGGGCTGACGCCTGCAGAATATCGCGTGGCCGCCGACGCGACCGAGATGGTTCAGGAACACAGCATCGAAGAAGTCTATTCCGACCAGTCGATGTGGTTCGCCGATGCCGAGGATCGGGCCGACGACGTGCTGGAACGGGAATCGCTGAAGCAGGCGCTGGCCGCCTGCATCGGCAAGCTTCCAGAGCGCGACGCCATCGTTCTTCAGCTCTATTTCGTCGAGGAAATGAACCTCGAGGAAATCGGCGCGACGCTCGACATCGGCGCGGCGCGCGTGTGCCAGATCAAGAAGGCGGCGCTCGACAAGCTGCGTGCGCTGCTGAAAGACTGGATCAACTGAAATCCTGGTGTCGGGGCGTGTGCCCCGCGCCTTGGCCGATTGCCCCGGGCCGTGTAGTGTCCGGCGATGGCCAGGGCTCCGCTACCGCAGCGACGTTCGCAACGACTGTTCGTGGGCGCCATCGTGGCCGCGCTGGCCGCGACTTTCGGTATCGCGGGCAAGGGCCTGATCGGCGGAGGTGAGGACGACGCGACGAAGGCCAAACCTTCGCCTGCGCCTGCGTCCGAACCCGTGACCGTGCCCGAACCCGCGCCGGCGCTGCTCACTCCCGCGAAAACGCCGTCTCCTGTCGCCGTCGGCAATTCCGCCAGCCAGCCCTCCCCCACATTCGTGGTCAAGCGCGTGCTGAAGCTGGACGGGCCGCTCCATCACGGCGCGTATGTGTGGGACGAGGCCGGTGTGCCGCCCGGCCCGCTGATCATCACGATCGACCTGAAGGCCGAGACGCTGTCCGTCTTTCGCGGCGGCTATGAGATCGGCGTGTCCGCCATCCTGTTCGGCGCGACTGACAAGCCCAGTCCCGTCGGCGTCTTTCCCATATTGGAAAAGGACGCGGACCACGTCTCGAACCTCTATGATGCGCCCATGCCCCATATGCTGCGGCTGACATGGGACGGCGTAGCGATCCACGCCAGCGACGTGCGGTGGGGCAATGCCACGCATGGCTGTGTCGGCGTTCCGCCCGCGTTCGCGCGCAAGCTGTTCGGCGCGGCGCGGGTGGGCGACATCGTCATCGTCACCGACGGCAAGATGATGAACCAACACGCTCCCGGCTGATCCGCACGCACAAAAGCCCCCGCTCCGGGGAGGGGGAGGAGCGGGGGCCGGTTTGTGCAAGCCGGAGAGGTTTTTTTCGTTGTGGTCCTTTACCGAGGTAGGGGGCCCCCGGCACGGTGGGGACTGGAGAGTGCCGGGGGCCTTATGACGGCTGTAAGGTGGACCAATACCCCAGCCGTCAATCCGTTATTTGATCAGGGACAGCACGCCCTGCTGCGCCTGGTTTGCCTGTGCGATCATCGCGGTCGACGCCTGGCTCAGGATCTGCGCCTTGGCGAGGTTGGTCGTCTCATTCGAGAAATCCACATCCTCGATGCGTGAGCGGGCTTCCGTCAGGTTGGTGACGGTCGATGCGATATTGTCGACCGTGACCGACAGACGGTTCTGGCTGGCGCCGAGCGCCGCGCGGGCCGATGCGATCGTGTTGAGCGCGCTGTCGAGCTTGGCGAGGGCATTGGTGGCGTTCGCCGCGTTCGACAGATCGATCTGGGTCGCGCCCGATGCAGTCGTGACGTCGTCCGCGGTGCCAAGGATGGTGTCGACACCCGCCGTGGTCAGTGCCGCAGCGGGCTTGACGATATTGAGACCGGTCGTCGTGGCGTTGGCGAGAGCGATGGCGACAGTGTCGGTGGCGTTGATCCCGGTCTGGATGTTGACGCTGGCGGCAGAACCGTCCAGCAGCTTCACACCGTTGAAGTTGGTGGTCGACGCGATCGTGTCGATCTGATCGAGCAGTGCGCGGGATTCATTGTCGAGACCCGCGCGATCAGCGTTGGTGACCGTGCCGTTGGCGGACTGCACCGCCAGTTCGCGAATGCGCTGTACGATGTTGCTGATCTGGCCGAGGGCGCCTTCGGCCGTCTGAGCGAGCGACACGCCGTCATTGGCGTTGCGCGCGGCTGCGTTGAGGCCCTTGATCTGCGCGGTCATCTTCGTGGCGATGGCGAGGCCGGCGGCGTCGTCCTTCGCGCTGTTGATGCGCTTGCCCGAAGACAGGCGCTCCATCGAGGCCTGCAACTGGTTGCTGGCGGACATGGATGCG
>DASULD010000181.1:0-2423 GCA_036278355.1 Sphingobium sp. | reverse complement strand
CGATCTTTACAACAGCAAGGGTCCCGCACCGGTGGGCGACCTTGATTATTTCATACCGCTGGGCAAGGCGAAGCGGGTACGAACCGGTCAGCATCTGACCGTCCTGACCTATCTGGCGATGGTCCGCCCGGTGCTGGACGCGGTCGAGAAACTGGGCGTCGATGCCGATGTGATCGACCTGCGGAGCCTGGACCGTGCGGGGCTTGACTGGGCCATGATCGAACAATCGATCGACAAGACAGGCAGTGTCCTGATAGTGGAGCAGGGGGCGATCGGGACGTCCTATGGCGGCTGGCTCGCCGCGGAAATCCAGAACCGCTGTTTCGACATGCTCGACCAGCCGGTCCAGCGCGTGCATGGCAGCGAGGCATCGCCCAGCATTTCCAAGGTCCTGGAAGCTGCGGCCTGTGCCGGAGCGGGCGAGGTCGAGGCTGGTCTGCGTCTGGCAATGGCCGGCCAAGGCCGGCCCTTGGCCTGAAAGCGCGGGGAACAACAATGCCACATACGATCATGATGCCGGCCCTGTCTGCCGGCATGGAAGAGGCCACCATCGCGCGCTGGCTGAAATCCGTGGGGGATACGGTTGCCGCCGGTGAAATCATCGCCGAGATCGAAACCGACAAGGCGACCATGGAACTGGAGGCGGAGCGGGCCGGCACGATCGGCAGGATCGTTGCCGCCGACGGAACGACGGTTGCCGTCAATGCACCGATCGCCCTGCTGCTGGCCGAGGGCGAGCAGGCAGGCGATCTCGGCGACGATGCGGGTGAGGTGGCCAAGGGCCGACCGGCGCCTGTCCAACAGGACTCTGTCCAGAAGCAGGCGCCTGCTGCGGCAGCACCGTCCACCGATGTCGTGGCGCGTCGGCGCAGCCCCGCTTCTCCGCTCGCGCGGCGGCTTGCCCAGGAAAAGGGCCTGGAGATCGAAAGCCTGAAAGGCAGCGGGCCGCGAGGCCGCATCGTGCGGGTGGACATCGAGACCGCCGCGGCGGTGCGCCCGGAGCCGCCCCGCGCATCCGCAGCCACTGACCCGGCGCCGTCACCGGAGCCAACACGGGCACGCCAGGCCGGACCGGTCGATCAGCCCTATTCCGAAATCCCGCTGACCAACATCAGAAAGGTGATCGCCCGCCGGTTGACCGAAGCGAAATCGACAATCCCGCATTTCTATCTGGAGGCGGATTGCGAGATCGATGCGCTTCTCGATCTGCGCGAAACGCTGAATTCGCAAAGTAACGGGCAGTACAAGCTTTCGGTCAACGACTTCGTGATCAAGGCTGCGGCGCTGGCTCTTCGCCAGGTTCCGGAAGCGAACACAGCCTGGACCGACGATGCCATCCTCCAGTTCCACGATGTCGACATATCTGTTGCGGTCGCGACCGATGGCGGCTTGATAACGCCCATCGTCAGGCAGGCCGATCGCGCAGGGCTCTCCAGCATTTCGGCGCAGGTCAAGGCACTGGCGGCGCGCGCCCGCGACGGTCTCCTGCAGCCTGCGGAATATCAGGGCGGAAGCTTCACGATTTCCAATCTCGGCATGTTCGGCGTGCGTGCATTTTCCGCGATCATCAATCCGCCACAAAGCTGCATTCTGGCAGTGGGGGCCGCCGAGCGCCGGCCTGTCGTCAGGGATGACGCCTGCGTGCCGGCCACGGTCATGTCCTGCACATTGTCCGTCGATCACAGGGCAGTTGATGGCGCCGTCGGTGCGCGATATCTGGCCGCGTTCAAGGCGCTCATCGAGCAGCCCTTGCGTCTGATGCTGTAGAGGAAGTTTTCCATGGGTTTGTCTTTAAGGGATCCGTCCCTCCTGAAAGATCAGTGTTTCATTGGTGGCGCCTGGACCGGTTCACCCGAAGTCGATGTCACCGATCCGGCCAGTGGTGCGATAATTGCCGCCGTGCCGAACTTTGGTACGGATGAGACACGGCAAGCAATCGAGGCCGCAGAGGCAGCGCTTGCCGGCTGGCGGGCTCGGACTGCGGCGCAGCGTTCGGCGATCCTGCGGCGCTGGTTTCAGGCGATCCTGGATTCCGCCGACGATCTGGCGCTGATCCTGAGCAGCGAGCAGGGCAAGCCGATCGCCGAAGCACGCGGCGAAATACTCTACGCCGCGAGCTTTATCGAATGGTTCGCGGAAGAGGCCAAGCGCACCTATGGCGAGATCATCCCCAGCCCACGCACCGACGCGCGGATCGTGGTGATCCAGCAGCCGGTCGGGGTCACGGCGGCGATCACACCGTGGAATTTCCCGGCAGCGATGATCACGCGCAAGGCGGGACCGGCATTGGCCGCCGGGTGCACGATGGTGTTGAAGCCGGCGATGCAGACGCCGCTGACCGCCCTGGCCCTGGCTGCGCTGGCCCAGAGCAGCGGTGTTCCCGACGGCGTTCTCAATGTCGTGACCGGGCGGTCGCGGGAGAT
>DASULD010000180.1:0-23477 GCA_036278355.1 Sphingobium sp. | reverse complement strand
TCCGCCAGAACCTGGCCGTTAAGGGCGTTTAGCGCTTGCGGCCGATTGAGCGTGATCAGCGTGACCGCTTCGCGCCGTTCGACGAGGATCGTTTCGTATGACATGCGGAGCCCTTTTCCGGAAAATGGGAGATACGATAAGTGGCCGCTTGTTAGCGGGGATGTGCCCACTTCGGCAAGACTGGCAAAAGTGTTATGCGGCACAGCGGGTGTAGCGATACGGGCCGGGCTCCGCGTCCTTGCCACGGTCGCGCCGGATCAGCGTGTTCCCGCTGTCTTGAACCTGAAGCATCATCTCGCGCTCCCACGACATGCCTTCACCCGAAAAGGCGAACTGGCCGACGATGCGGGTGGATTCTCGTTCTGTCAGCGTGGCCAGCTTCCCGCGCGATTCGTAGAAGGTGAGGGCCGTGGCGGAAATTTCGAGCAAGCCCTTCGCGTCGCCATGGGTCGTGGTGCAGTCGGCCGGCGTCAGTGCCCATCGCCCCTGGATCGCTGGCGGGATCATGGTGGTGGCGGCTGCGTCCGCGCTCGCGCTTCTATCCGCATTGGTCGCGCTTTCATCGGCCGCCTCGGAAGCGGTGTTGGCGACGCTTTCCCCAGCGCCGCTGTTCTCGATTGCGACCTCCATATTGGTGTCAGGGTCGTTGTCTGCGTTGGGGGAACAGGCCGCGACCGCCCATATAAGGCACATCAGTGTTGCATGTGTTCCCTGCCGCATCCGTCCCTCTTTGTCTCTTGCGCCGCGCCGATGCTATCAGCCGTGCCTCATCGGCGCCAGACGCTCGGCGGGCACATACGGCGCAAATCTGACTTGCGTTATCGTCCTGCCGCTCACACAAGAGGCGCGATTTCATCAACGCCCGAAAGACTATCCCGTCGATGATCCCCAAGCCCAAATTTGCCCGTGCGGTCGCGCTGTCCCGGAACGCGGATATTGGCGATCGCGCCCGCGAACATCTGGAATTCTTTCTGGCCTGGCTGCGCCGTCCCCGGCAGACGGCATCGGTTGTGCCGTCGAGCCGGTATCTCGCGCTCCGCATGGTGCGGGACATTGATCCGGAAGGCGGCCGGGTGCTGGAACTGGGCGGAGGCACCGGGGCTTTCACCCGCGAAATTCTGGCGACGGGTCTGCCGCCGGAAAAGCTTGAGGTCGTGGAAATCAACGCGGCGTTCGCTCGTGCGCTGGAGCGGCAGTTCGCAGGCGTCGATGTCATTCGGCATCGCGCCGAGACGATCAGCGCACATGTCTCCGGTGAGCCCGGGGGTTATCAGCGGGTTGTGAGCGGCCTGCCGTTGCTCGCGATGAACCACGAAACGCAACGCGCCATTCTGGATGAGGCGTTCCGCCTGCTGGCGCCCGAGGGCGTGTTCGTGCAGTTCACCTATTCGGCGCTTTCGCCGGTTGGGCGGGAGATCCTGGAAAGTCTGGGGCTGGTGGCGCAGCGGATGGGCCAGACGCTGCTCAACTTTCCTCCGGCGACCGTTTTTCACTTCCGCCGGGCGCAATCGGGGACTGAACCGACCGCAAAAGTGCCTCATTTGGAGACGGTTGAATTTTAACCATTTATCAACCTTTCCAAAAGTAAACGAACCGTTAACGCGGGGGCATGAAACGAAGAGCCCTCGTCCTCACATCCGAATCGGCACGCCACCCCTTCAGGCAGACGTTGCCGCCCCATGTGCTTGCTCCGCTACGCGACCTGCGCCGTCGCGATGACCAGGACATAAAGCTCTTCATGATGAGCTTTGCCGCGTTCTTCGTCGCGACCTACAGCTTTATCGTGTGATCTGAGGCGCCGCCCGCGGCAGGTCGCAGGCACGGTGCAGCTTCCATGCGAGCCACGCGGAAATCAGCGACATCGCCGCCGCGAACAGCAGTTGATTGACGACCGCGACACCGACGGCGCTCATGCCCAGGGTGATGATTGCGCCGATCACCATTGCACCGGCATTGACGATATTGTTGGCCGCAACCGTCCTTGCCGCCTTTGATGTTTCAACCGTCGTCGTGAGGAATGCGTAGAGGGGCACCACGAACATCCCACCTGCAACCGCGATGCCCAGCAGGGCGATGACGAGCCATTCCGCATGGGCGTGGGCGAGAAAATCGCGCAGGCTCATGAGTTCGCCGGGCGGCAGGCCGCTGTCCCACATCCGGCACACGAAATGGAACGCGCCGACGAAAGCGCCCATGATGAGCACCGATGCGGGGGCGAAACGCGCCGAGACCTCACCCTGAAGCAGGCGGTTGATCGCGACCGACCCGATAGCGACACCGACAGAGAAGATTGCCAGGAACAGGCTTGCAACCGCCTTGTCAGCGGCCAGCACATTCTTCACCAGCGGCGGAAACTGGATGAAGAGAACCGTTCCGATGGTCCAGAAGAAGCTGATCGAAACGATCGCAAGGAACAGGCGCCGCACGTGCATCGTGCTGTTCACCAGCGTGATTGATGCCCGCACAATGTGGAAGTCGAGCCTGCCGGTCTCCGCCACCGGAGGCGCGGGAGGGACCTGTCGGCCGGTAACATAACCGGCCAGCGCCAGCACGAGCACGGCCGCAGCCGAGATCTCCACCTCGACAAGGCCCGCCAGGATCGTACCGGCAAGGATCGCGATATAGGTGCCGGCTTCCACCAGGCCCGTGCCGCCAAGAACCTCGTTCCGGTTCAGGTGCTGTGGCAGGATCGCATATTTTATAGGTCCGAAAAACGTGGAGTGAATGCCCATGGCGCACAGCGCGATCAGCATCAGCGGAATGGCAAGGATATCGACGGCGATCCCCTTCCAGGCCAGCGCAAGACCCGCCGCGCCCACGATCATGATGGCGATCTCCGCAGCCTTCACCGCCCGGACGATCATTGCCTTGTCACGCTGGTCGGCCAGTTGCCCCGAGAGCGCGGAAAGCAGGAAGAAAGGCAGGATGAAGACGCCTGTGGCGATCGCACTGAACCATGTTTCGGTGTGCGGGTCGTTGTAGACGTTGTACACGACGTACAGCACCATCGCGTTCTTGAACAAATTGTCGTTGAACGCCCCGAGCATCTGCGTGAAAAATATCGGGGCAAAACGACGCTTCGTCAGCAAGCGCAGCGAGGCTTTCATGAACAGCGCGAGTCCCGTGCGGTTTAGGCTGGACGCCCTGTAACCCGTTCGCGTCCGGCTGTCCAACGCGCCGTGGAGGCGAACTTGCCGACGCGCCTTGCAAGCGGATGGACGCTGTGGCAGGCGAGACCCCATGCTTATGCTGCCGAATATATTGACGCTGTCGCGCATATTGGCGGTGCCGATTTTGGTGGCCCTGCTCTGGCCGGCGGAGCAGGGGCACGAGTGGCGTGTTGGTTACGCCTTTGCCTTTCTGCTCTACTGCCTGATGGGCATTACCGACTATTTCGACGGGTATCTCGCCAGGGCTCAGGGGACGGTATCGCGCCTGGGCGTCTTTCTCGATCCCATAGCCGACAAGATCATGGTCGGCGCCGCGATCCTGATGCTGACCGCCACACACGACATCAACGGCCCGAACATCATTGCGGCGCTCGTCATATTGCTGCGCGAGATCGCCGTGTCCGGATTGCGGGAATTCCTGGCCGGGTTGCAGGTCTCTGTACCCGTCTCCCGCCTCGCCAAGTGGAAGACGGCGTTCCAGCTGATCGCCTTGGGGGCTCTCATTTTAGGCGGTGCATTGCCGCACTGGGCGATCATTCATATAATCGGTATCACGACGCTGTGGGCTGCGGCCATCCTGACGCTGGTGACGGGCTGGGATTATCTGCGCGTCGGTGTCCGCCACATGGATTGAACGGTTATGGCGCATATCGAACTAGTGTATTTCGCCTGGGTCAGGGAGGCCGTGGGCAAGGATGGAGAGCGGGTTGTTCATCCCGGCCCCGGCACGACGGTTGCCGATCTGGTGAGCCGCCTTGCGGAACGCGGTGGCGGCTATAGCGCCGCATTTGCCGAACCGGGACGTTTGCGCGCGGCTCTGGATCAGGAGTTCGTGCCGCTGGGTACAGTGATTGGCGACGCGCGCGAGCTAGCGCTTTTCCCGCCGGTGACCGGCGGATGATCCGGATCGCTGTCGGGCCTGAAGACTTCGACCCCGGTGTCGAGCTTGGCCGGCTGGAGGGGCTGGGCGGCGGTGGCGTCGCGAGCTTCACCGGTATCGTGCGCGGGGGTGACGGGCTCCTTTCCATGCGTCTCGATCATTATCCCGCGATGACGGTTGCGCAGATCGAACGCATCGTCGCGCAGGCGAACGCGCGCTGGCCCCTGCTCGGGGTGACCGTGATCCACCGCGTGGGGGAACTTCAACCCGGCGAGCGCATCGTTTTTGTCGGGACAGCTTCGGCCGGCCGGATCGCGGCGCTCGAATCCTGCGCGTTCCTGATCGACTGGTTGAAGACCTCGGCGCCCTTCTGGAAGAAGGAGAGCTTCGCGGACGGCCGCGCCGCCTGGGTCGAGGCTCGAGAAGACGACGACGCGGCGAAGGAAAGATGGGGTTAGGCCCCAGGCGGTGTGGACGAATTCCGCATCGCGCCATCCCAAGGACTTTTCCGGCTCAAGCCACGACCATACGGAATTCGTCCGCACCGCCTAAGCGACGACGCTATCATCTTGCTTGTGAAGGTCGCGCAGAATGTCCGCCAGCATTTGGAATTCCCTTTCGCGGGGGCTGGCCTTGCGCCAAACCAGCGCAATCTCGCGAGAGGCGTTGGCCGAGGCAAGCGGGCGGGACGAGATCTGCGTATTGACTAAAATCCCTCCCCGGATCGCCATTTCGGGAAGCAAGGTGAGGCCCAGGCCATTATCGACCATCTGCACCAGCGTGTGTAGCGATGTTCCCATCATCGTCGCTTCCGCGCGCAGCTCCGGCCGGTTGCAGGCCGCGAGCGCATGATCCTTCAGGCAATGCCCATCCTCAAGCAGGAGCAGCCGGGTCTCGTCGATCATGTCTGCGGTAACGGTCGCCGGCGGATCGCGCGGGTCGTCCTTCGGGAACGCGACATAGAGGTGATCGTCGAACAGATGCGCGTTTTCGACCTCGCCGGTCGCAAAGGGCAAAGCCATCAGAACACAATCGGCTTTTCCGTGGCGAAGCGATTCGACGGCGGCCTGACTGGTTTCCTCCCGCAGATAAAGCTTCAGCTCGGGCTTCTCCTTACGCAAGCGGGGCAGCAGCCGGGGTAGCAGGAACGGCGCGATCGTCGGAATGACGCTCATCCGCAGGTCGCCGGTCAGTGGTTTTCCGGCAGCCTGGGCGATCGCCGCCAGTTCGTCGGCCTCGCGCAACACCCGGTACGCTTTGTCCACGATGCGGTCGCCGAGCGCGCTGAAGCGCACGACCCTTCGCGTGCGCTCGACAAGCGTGGTGCCGATAAGGCTCTCTAGCTCGCGAATGCCCGCCGACAACGTGGACTGCGTCACGAAGCAACTGTCCGCCGCTCGGCCGAAATGGCCGTGCTCTTTCAACGCAACGAGATACTGAAGCTGCTTGAGCGTTGGTAAGTAGCTGGACAACTGATCGATCCTGACGGTTACACGATCGAATTTAAGAGATAAAACCGATTTTTCAAGCGTGGGACGTGGTCAGGGGCATGCTGGACGGTATCGGATCACCGTCGTCGTGGTCACCGGCGGAGGATAATAGAAACCTCCCGCAACATAACCGCCGGTGGGTGCTGGCCCGGACGTCCCGTCGACAGGGCGTGCGGGAGCATAAGCGCGCCCGCGATAGCTGAGCTGGTCGTCGGGCAAACCATCGAGCCGGTACTGGAGCGGCGGCGTGGCGAACCGCTGGGGGGAAGCCGGGCCGCGCGCCTGCGCGGCGGCGGCCGATACCGCCAGCGCTACGGCAAGTGCCGCTGCAAAAGGAAAGTGGCGCATGACATGGACCATAGCATCTTTCCGGTTCTTCGCCACGCCGGTCAGCAGCCTTGCCCTATATGGACCCGAAAGACGCTATCAAGGGTCGGGCCGAACGCGTCCTCGTCCCTGCTTGACCGACGCGCGCACCTTCTTGGCATCCACCCGGCGGGCCTTTGCGGCCTTGCTTGGCTTGGTCGCGATGCGCCGGGCCTGCCGTATATGGGCCTGGGCGATGAGATCGGTCACGCGTGTACGTGCATCCTGCCGGTTCGCCTCCTGGGTGCGAAAGCGCTGGGCCTGGATGACGAGTACACCGTCTTCCGTCATCCGCTTGCCCGCCAGCGCCTTCAGCTTGCGAAAGGCATAGGGCGCGAGGCCGAGCCGAAAGACATTGATACGGAGTTGCACCGCAGTCGCGACTTTGTTGACATTTTGCCCGCCCGGACCGCCCGACGTTATGAAGCGCTCCTCGATCGCGTCGTCGGGTATGACAAAGCGGTCCCGGTCAAAGTCCGGCATCGGTAAGATCGTTTTCGGTGAACCCGGCTGCGGCAAAACGGTCGGGAAGCGGGGCCGTGCCCTCAACCGGAGGCTTTCCCGCGCGCGGCACAACGATCGCACGCGCGTGAAGCAGCATCGGCGTGCCCCGGTCGATGGGCGCCGTGCCATAAACCGGGTCGCCAACGATGCCGCACCCTGTCCCCTCGGCCAGATGCACACGGATCTGATGGGTCCTGCCAGTTTCGGGAAAACAGGCGATGAGCGCGCGCCCATCCTTTGCCGCGATCAGCCGCCATCGTGTGACGGCGCGCTTGCCTTTCGGACTTCCGACCATGCGCCAGCCTTCGGCCTGACTGCTGACCTTGGTGAGCGGCAGGTCGATCACGCCTTCCTGTTCGTTCGGTGCGCCCGCTACGACCGCGACATATGTCTTGCTCACGGTCCCGTGTTCGAATGCGGCGGCAAAGCGCTTGTGCGCCTTGGGGTTGCGCGCAAGCAGGAGGCAACCGCTGGTGTCGCGGTCGAGGCGATGCACCGCGAGCGGCCAGCGCTGAAACCCGAAGGTGAGCGAAGCGAGATGGTTTTCGAGGCTGAGCGACCCGTCCCTCGGACGGTCCACCGGCAAGCCCGCCGGTTTGTCGAGCAGGATTGCCTCGCCATCCATGAACAGGATGCGTTCGGTTAACGGCGACATGGTCGAGACGGGCATATTGAGGATTCCGATCATAAGCCGTTCGCCCCGAGCGTCCGCGAAGGGAGCGGCGGGACCCGACCGATGACGGGGGTTGACCTGCGCCTGCCTGCGGCCCGACAAGCTCAGCCTGAACGGTCTGTGGCAATGCCGATAGACGCAGCCGTGCCATACGGCAAGGGGAACGGGATATGACGGGGCGGGGGGATCGGCTGGACTGGCTGGATGCGGCGAAGGGACTGGGCATCATCCTGGTCGTCGCCGGTCACGTCTGGACGCGCGGACCGGTGCGTGACGCCATCTACGCCTTTCACATGCCGCTGTTCTTTTTGCTCGCAGGCTATGTGGCGGTGCCCAGGCCGGCCCGGGCTTGCCTGCTGCGTCAGTGGTCGTCCCTGGCCGTGCCCTATATCGCCTTTCTGCTGACTTTGATGCTGGCCGATCCCGTAATCGAACATCTGCGCGGACATCGGCCGCTTTTCGCGGACGTTTCGCAAGCTGCCCGGGCGGCGCTCCTGGGTGGGACGGAACTGCGTGGTCCCTTCACCATATTCTGGTTCGTGCCCTGCCTGATTGTCGCGCGCTTGATCCAGAACCTGCTGGCGATTGCCTGGCCCGATCCACGCGACTGGCGCTGGGCCGCGGCCATGGTGGCCGCTTCTGCCATTGGCCTGTGGGCGGGGGAGGCCAGCGACTATTCGCCGCTCGGGCTGCTCACGGTGCCGATCGCGCTGCTGTTCCTGTGGCTGGGCGCGCTGTGGAGGACCTTGCCGGAGGACCGGTGGCTGCTCGCGGTCGCGGCCCTGGCCAGCGCGGTTCTGCTAGGCTCCGGCCTGCTGGCGCCGCTCAACATGAAAGTGGGCGATTATGGAACGCCCGGGTGGTCGCTTTTTGCGGCGGCCGTCTTGTCTCTGGGGCTGTGCTGGGTTTCCCGTGTAATACCGTGGCGTCCGTTGCGCGCGCTGGGCCGTATGTCGCTGGTCATCATGTTCCTGCACGTGCCGGTCATCCACTATCTGGCGCCTTATTTCGGGCAATCCGTCCTGTTTGCCGTGTCGTTGATCGTTCCGGCATGCATCGCCTCCTTCCTTTCGCGCGTTGGCTGGGGGCGGCGCTGGTTCCTCGGTACATCCGGCAGCGGAACGCATCGACCCTCGTCGACCGGGATTCCTTCGAGTCGCACCGGTGATTTTTTATCCCGGTTAAGGCGTTGAAAACCGATTCAAAATTGCCGCGACTCGTGGACTCAGGCTCGTTAGGACAAAATTAACCTTTTGCATTCATCATTGTTTTAGTTAATTGTCATGTCAGTTTGCCGTTCTAAGGGTTCGGAACGTGTTAAACGTGTTTGTCAAGCCTTAATTGGCAAGGGAATAGGGGCTTCTTATGCGGGTGCTGCTTATTGAAGATGAGCCCACGACGGCAAAGGCGATCGAGCTGATGCTGACGACCGAGGGGTTCAACGTCTATACGACGGATCTGGGCGAGGAAGGGCTCGATCTGGGCAAGCTGTATGATTACGACATCATCTGCCTGGATCTGAACCTGCCTGACATGCACGGCTATGACGTGCTCAAGAAGCTGCGCAATGCCAAAGTGCAGACACCCGTCCTGATCCTGTCGGGGATCTCTGAAATGGACAGCAAGGTTCGCTCCTTCGGCTTCGGCGCGGACGATTACGTGACCAAGCCGTTCCATCGCGAAGAGCTGGTGGCCCGCATCCATGCGGTCGTGCGCCGCTCCAAGGGGCATTCGCAGTCGGTCATCCGTACCGGAAAGCTGTCCGTCAATCTCGATGCCAAGACGGTCGAAGTGGACGGCAACCGCGTCCACCTTACCGGCAAGGAATATGCGATGCTCGAGCTGCTTTCGCTGCGCAAGGGCACGACGCTGACCAAGGAAATGTTCCTGAACCATCTGTATGGCGGCATGGACGAGCCGGAGCTGAAGATCATCGACGTCTTTATCTGCAAACTCAGGAAGAAGCTGGCGCTGGCGTGCAACGGCGACAATTATATCGAGACGGTCTGGGGCCGCGGCTATGTGCTGCGCGATCCGGAGATCGACATGGGCGAGGTGCGCGTCGCCTGACCCTGGTATTACGAGCGGGTGGCAAGGGCCGGTGCGGTAATCGCGTCGGCCTTTTTTTTGCGGTGGCTCGCAGGGCCGCCGGCAAGGGTTAGCTCCTCGCTCGACGAAGGCTGTCCTACATCTCATCCGCTCTGATATGGGCCTCTACGGAAGGTCCTTGCGCGCGACCGCATGAAGCCCGACGCCGCATCCCGCCGCCTGCACTCTCGGGGCAGGTTCGCCAGCGGCACTCCGGCTTCCTCATGCCTGTCGCCATAAGCAATGGACCTGAACCTGCGGATTGGCGGCGCCGCGTTCCTACCGCCGCAAACAGGGTTGTATCCGGGCGGCGGGAAATGGCTGGCCCGGGTCAGACCATTTTTCGGGTCGCCAGTACGACAGCGATGTGAAAAATGGCCGGACAAAGAGGATGGGTATCTTGGATCGAAGCCGGATGCCGGTTCAGCGGAAATGCGGCGGGCCACTCTTTCGCCACGGGTTGGCGCGTGGGGAGGCACGCGCCTCATTCAGGGGTACGGGGAAGGGAAAGTCCCCCTGACGTAGCGTGACTTTCGTGACCTTCCGGCCCTTCACCTCCCGCCAGCGAGCTTCAGAACGGCCGTGGGCGTGACCTTGGTCGTCGGCGTGATCTTCCAGACGATCCGTTTGCCTTGGGGCGTCGCGGTCGCGCCGTCCTCCTGATTCTGGCTGACCACCTCGGCGTCGGTAGTGAGCGTAAACGTGCCCTCCCGGCCCTTGGCGCCACCGTCGTCGCCCATCCCGCCGGTCATGGCACCGGTCATGTCGCCCGGCTTGCCGCTGTCGTCACCGAATGCGGGGGCCTGCACGCGAACCTTGCCGTCGGTGCGTACTTCGACCGCGACGAACGGGAACACCGCCTTCGCATCGATGTTGAAAGGAAAGATGAAGCTATGGTCGAGCCGGCCGCTGATCGCGTAGTCGATCTCTATCGTGTCGCCGCCCATATAACGGGCCGACCGGAAGCCCTTTTCCTTCAGGAGTGCGTCGGCAATCTCCTGCAACTTGGCCGCCTTGGCAGCATCCTTGCCGGCTACCTCGTCCTTGCCCGCCGCGTCGATGCTGTCGGGTGCGTCGGCGTCGTCGGACGTCTCGTCCTTGACCGTCTCCCCGCTCGCGTCGCTGGACGACGCCATGTCCTGCGCCAGCACTTCGCCCCGGTAGGTGAAGGTGAACGTACCGTCCTTGCGGATATCCAGAGAGCTGTCGAACTTGCCGGGCGTAAGCAGACATGCCGAAAGCAGGATCAGCGGCGTCAGCGCGGCGCAGATGCGCGTGTAAAGAGCCATGCGATGTTCTCCCCCCAGATCGCCGGGGCCGCCGCGCGGCTTCAGCGGTTCGTCGCGGCGTACAGAGCGATCGCTGCCGCATTGGAAACGTTGAGGCTTTCCATGCGCGGGCTGATCGGCAGCTTCGCCACCATGTCGCAATGTGCCATGCTGTTCGGGCGCAGTCCATCGCCTTCGGCGCCGAGCACCAGGGCGACCTTGCCGCTTCCTTCCAGCGCCTTCGCCAGCGTGTCTCCCGCGCCGCCGTCCAACCCGATGCGCCAGTACCCGGCCTCGGCGATCTCATCGAGCGCGCGGGCGAGGTTCACCACCCGCACCCAGGGCATGACCTCAAGCGCACCGCTCGCCGCGCGGGCGAGTACACCGGATTCAGGTGGCGAGTGCCGGTCCTGCGTGATGATAGCGAGCGCGTCGAAGGCGGCTGCCGAACGGAAGATCGCGCCGACATTATGGGGGTCCGTCACCTGATCGAGCACAAGGATCGGACGTGGCTTGGCCGGGTCCTCGGCCACGCCTTGTTCCAGCACATCGCCCAGCCAGACATCCTCCAGCGGATCGACCTCCGCGACGATGCCCTGGTGCGGGGCATCGCCCGGAACCATGCGGGCAAGGTCGGCCACGTCGGAATAGACGATGGGCAGGACAGGGGGCAGCTCGAGGGCGCTGATCGCCTCTCTCGTGCCCCATATCTTGCGCACCGTGCGGTCGGGATTGGCGAGCGCGGCGATCACCGCATGACGGCCGTAAAGCCGCGGATATCCGCCCTTGGGTTTACCGGTTCTATGTCCTCTTTTCATGCGCGCCTCTTTTCACGAACGGGCATTGACAGGCAAGCCCCGTTTCGCCATGACGCGCCCTCCGACCCGTTATCGGGCCGGAATGCGGGCCTTTGCCGGTTCGTGGACAGGTGGCCGAGTGGTTAATGGCAGCAGACTGTAAATCTGCCCGCGAGAGCGTACGCTGGTTCGAATCCAGCCCTGTCCACCATCTTCCTTTTTCGTTGTCGTTGTTGCCTGCGCGTCTGACAGGCGGTGACGTTGTGCAGTGCAATATGAAGCCTTTGTCATATTGCTGTTGCACAACGCGGGGTGATTCGACACTATGCCCTGGTGGGTACGGGGCACGGCTTCTTTAACGAAATTTTTGATGAGGGGGGCGCCCCGCGGGAGCCTTTCCATGGCTACTGCCGGTGGTTTTCCGAGCAAGAGCCCGCCAAGCTGCTCCGGAAGGCCAATGAGGCAGAGGAGCTGTTCCGCAAGACCGGAATCACCTTCGCCGTCTATGGGCAGGAAGAGACCGAGGACCGGCTGATTCCTTTCGATATTGTGCCGCGCATCATTTCAGCGGAGGAATGGGCGCGGGTGTCTCGTGGGATCGAGCAGCGGGTGCGGGCGATGAACGCCTTTCTCCACGACATCTACCACCGGCAGGAAATCGTCCGTGCGGGGCGCTTGCCCGAGGCGATGGTGAGCGGCAATGCCGCGTTCCTGGACCGGATGATCGGCTTCACCCCGCCGGGTGGCGTCTACAGTCATATCGTCGGGGTCGACCTGGTGCGGACCGGCCCAGACGAGTTCTACGCGCTGGAGGACAATGCGCGCACGCCCTCGGGCGTGTCCTACATGCTCGAAAACCGCGAGACGATGATGAGCATGTTCCCTGAGCTGTTCGCGCAGGTGAAGGTGCGGGAGGTCTCCGACTATCCCAAGCGGCTGCGGCGTTCGCTGTCGGCCAGCGCTCCGCCCGCATGTTCCGGCGACCCGATCGTGGCGGTGCTGACTCCCGGCATCTACAACAGCGCCTATTTCGAACATGCGTTCCTCGCCGACCAGATGGGGGCCGAACTGGTGGAGGGGCATGACCTGCGCATCGTTGACGGGCGCGTGGCGATGCGTACGACCCAGGGCTATCGCGCAATCGACGTGCTCTATCGCCGTCTGGATGATGACTATCTGGATCCGCTGTCCTTCCGGCCGGATTCAACGCTGGGTGTACCCGGCATCATGGACATCTACATGGCCGGGGGTATCACCATCGCCAACGCGCCGGGCACCGGGATCGTCGATGACAAGGCGATCTACAGCTACATTCCAGACATCGTCCGCTTTTACACGGGTGAGGAGCCGTTGCTGAAGAATGTGCCGACATGGCGCTGCTCGGAACCGGATTCGCTGGCTTATGTGCTCGATCATCTCGCAGAACTGGTGGTGAAGGAGGTTCATGGCTCCGGCGGCTACGGCATGCTCGTGGGTCCGGCGGCCAGCAAGCGGGAGCTTTCCGAGTTTGCCGCAAAGCTGAGGCGTTCTCCTGCCAAATATATCGCACAGCCCACGCTGGCGCTCTCGACCGTGCCAATCCTTACGCGCAAGGGGCTGTCGCCGCGGCACGTCGACTTGCGGCCCTTCGTGCTGGTCTCGCCAGACAGGATCGATATCACGCCCGGCGGCCTTACCCGCGTCGCGCTGCGTAAGGGATCGCTGGTCGTGAATTCCAGTCAGGGCGGCGGCACCAAGGATAGCTGGGTGCTCGAATGACACTCGGCAAGACCGCAGGCGCGTTATTCTGGATGTTCCGGTATCTGGAACGCAGCGAGAATCTCGCCCGGCTTATTGAGGCCGGGCTGCGCATTTCGTTGACCCGCAGTGACGCGTCCGCGCAGGAATGGCGGTCGGTGGTCACGACAGCGGGACTTTCGTCGACCTACGAGGACGCGCATGACGAGTATACCTCCGCCCAGGTCATCAACTTCCTGCTGCGCAATCGCAGCCACGGCGCGTCGGTGCTGTCCATGCTGGAACGCGCGCGCGACAATGGCCGGATAGCGCGCACTGCGATAACGCGCGAAGTATGGGAGGCGACCAACGAGTGCCACATCATGGCGCGCGATGTGCTCGCCCGCCCGGTGCGAGAGGCCGATCTGCCCGCCATACTCGGCACCATCCGCAGGCATAGCGCGTTGGTGCGCGGCGCACTGCACGGTACGATGCTGCGTAACGACATCTATAATTTCGCACGGATCGGGACATTTCTGGAGCGCGCGGATAACACCGCGCGAATCCTTGACGTCAAATATTACATGTTGCTGCCGTCCGTGGCCTATGTTGGCTCGACGCTCGACACCAGCCAGTGGGACATGCTGCTGCGGTCGCTCTCTGCACAGCGCAGCTATCGTTGGCTGCATCCCAATGAAACCAGACCAATCGACGTGGCGCGGTTTCTGATTCTCGACGGCCGTTTTCCTCGCTCCGTGGCGTTCTGCGTGGGAAAGATTGCCGACAATCTGATGTGGCTGGAACGTGCCTATGGCGTGCGCCATCCCAGCCAGGACAGGTCCGCCGAAATGATTGCGTCCATTCAGTCACACTCGATCGAGCGCATCTTTGAGACGGGTATGCACGAGTTTCTTCAGGGTTTCATGGTCGCGAACCGGGCGCTCGCTCACCAGATCGAGAAGGACTATCGTTTTATTGATTAGCGGCTTTGGAAGGGGGCAGGCGGGAGGATATGCAATGAGGATCGGCTTTCGCCACGCGACCAGCTATCATTTCGACCGGCCCGTGCCCTACGCGTTGCAGCGGTTGCGCCTGAAGCCAAAGGACAGCGCGATGCAGAAGGTCGCGCATTGGCGGATGGACATCGAAGGGGGCGTTTGCGAGGCCGAGTATGACGACGCCCACCTGAACCACGTCGCGCTGATCCGGGTGACGGAAGGGGCGGAGAGCATCCGCGTCGTCTGCACCGGTGAGGTTGAAACGGATCCCGACTTCCACGGCATCATAGGTCCGCATCGCGGGCACATACCGCTTTGGCTTTTTCGTCAGCCGACGGCGCTCACACGGCCGGGACCGGAAATCGCGGCAATCACGGCGCGCGCGAAATCGCAAGGGCATGGCGATGCGATCGCGTTGCTTCATGACCTGTCCGCCATCGTCGCGTCGGCGGTCGTCTATGCGACGGGAGTGACCGACGCGGCCACCAGCGCAGAGGAGGCCGCACGCGCCGGGCGCGGCGTCTGTCAGGATCATGCTCAGATCTTCATGGCGGCGGCCCGCGCGCTGGGCTTTCCGGCCCGCTATGTCGGCGGCTATCTGTTCGTAGAAGACAAAGTGGACCAGGAAGCCGGCCATGCCTGGGCGGAGGCACATATCGATGGGCTCGGGTGGGTCGGGTTCGATGTGTCGAACGGCATCAGCCCTGATCATCGTTATGTCCGGGTCGCGACTGGACGCGATTATGCCGATGCCGCCCCGATTCACGCCATGTCGTTCGGTGCATCCGACGCAACGATGCTTGTGTCCCTGCGCGTCGATCAGTAGGGCAGGAGGCATGACACCGGGCGGGAGAATCCGATGACCTACTGCGTGGGCATGCAGCTGGACGCTGGCCTTATTTTCATGTCGGACACGCGCACCAATGCCGGGGTCGACAACATTTCCACATTTCGCAAGATGTTCTGCTGGCAGATACCCGGGGAGCGGGTGATCACCATCCTGACGGCGGGAAACCTCGCGACCACCCAGTCCGTGATCAGCCAGCTTGAGGAGCGCGGCAAACATCCGAGCGAGCGGCGTCCTTCGATCCTGAAGGCGCCATCAATGTTCCAGATCGCGAACATCGTCGGGGAGACGCTGCGCGATACCATATCGCGTGGTGCAATGGCCGGCGCGCAGGCCGAAAGCCGATTTGACGCGACGATGATCCTGGGCGGTCAGATCCTCGGCATGCCGCCGCGGCTGTTTCTGATCTATCCGGAAGGAAATTTTATCGAGGCTTCGCCCGATACGCCTTTCTTCCAGTCCGGTGAGACCAAATATGGCAGGCCGATCCTGGTGCGCGCATATGAGCCGGGCATGTCATTTGCGGAGGCAGCCAAGCTCTTGCTGGTATCATTCGATTCGACGCTGAAGGCGAATTTGTCGGTTGGCCTGCCATTTGACTTGCAGATCGTTCCGGCAGGTGAGTGCCGCGTGGGATATGAGACGCGGATCGAAACTAATGATCCTTATTTTACTGAAATATCAAAAGGATGGAGTGAGGCTTTGAAGCAGGCCTTCAAATCTCTTCCACCCTATGTCCTGCCCGGCTGACGAGGCATTGCACGTCTTACCGATCGTGCGTTGGATGGACTGGTCATTTTTATTAGGTTCGGCAGTTTCCCGCCGATGGGCTGGGGTTACGCGTCCAAGCCCGCTTCGGACAGCCGCTTAGGGGTTGCGCTCGGTTCATCGTTCCCTATTATCGCCTCACCGAAGCGTATCCGACAACAGTCCGGGAACCGAATGCATGATGATCTGGCAAACGCCTGCAATCGTAATGCTGCTGGGATATTTGATAGGGTCCATTCCGTTCGGCGTCGTCGTGATGCGGCTCGCTGGTGCAGGTGATCTGCGCAAAATCGGTTCCGGCAATATCGGAGCCACCAACGTGTTGCGTACGGGCCGAAAGGGACTCGCGGCTGCGACGCTGTTGCTTGATCTTGCCAAAGGCGCATTCGCTGTTGCGCTGGGTGGGAGTCTTTTGGGTGTGGAAGCGCTGGTCAACGGCGGTGCCATTGCCGGGGTGACCGCGTTCATTGGTCATTGCTATCCGGTGTGGCTCCGGTTTGACGGTGGCAAGGGTGTGGCGACGATGATGGGCGTGGTGCTGGCGCTGGCCTGGCCGCTTGGCCTCATCTTCGCAGCGATCTGGCTCGGTATGCTTGCCATCACGCGCATTTCTTCCGCAGGTGGTATTACCGCCGCTCTCAGCGCGCCGCTCACCTGTCTCGCGACCGGCCGACTCGATCTCTTCGCCCCCTGCGCGGCGATGACGCTGATCGTGCTCTGGCGGCACCGGGCCAATATCTCGCGGCTGATGGCCGGAGACGAGCCACGCATCGGTGAGGCCAAGGCCTGATCTGCCAAAACTGATGGACCAGGCGCGGTTTGATGCAATCCGGCTCGCCCGGAGTCCCCGGATCGGACCCGTCACCTTCCGCCAGTTGATCCACCGGTTCGGAGGGCCGACCGAGGCGTTGCGGGCGCTGCCCGATCTGGCCCGGCGAGGCGGGAGCGGCGGACCGGCCCCGATAGCGGACGAGCGATCCGTTGCCGAAGAGGTTGCTGGCATGGATGCGCTGGGCGCAGGGTATCTTGTTCGGGGCGACCCTGACTATCCGCCGCTGCTTGCCGAGATAGAGGACGCGCCGCCAGTGCTCGGTTTTCGGGGCGATCCATCGCTCGCTGTCCGCTCGTGCGTGGCGGTCGTTGGTGCCCGAAATGCGTCTGCAGCGGCCTGTCGGTTCGCCCGCGGGTTGGCCCGTGATCTCGCTGGACGCGGCGTAGCCGTCGTCTCGGGTCTGGCGCGGGGCATCGACACCGCCGCGCATCTGGGGGCGCTTGGTGATGGGGACGCGGCGGGCCCCACGATCGGGGTGATCGCAAGCGGGATCGATATTGCCTATCCGCCCCAGAACGCCGCGCTTCAGGAAAAGGTGGCGCAGCATGGCCTGCTCATCGCCGAACAGCCGCCGGGCACGGAGCCGCGTGCACGCAATTTTCCGCATCGCAACCGCATCATCGCGGGCCTTTCGCAAGCCACGGTAATTGTCGAAGCGGCGCCCCAGTCCGGTTCACTCATCACTGCGCGTCTTGCGGGCCAATATGGACGCGAGGTGCTGGCGGTGCCTGGGTCTCCGCTCGACCCGCGCGCGCAGGGGTGCAATTTGCTGATCCGCGATGGCGCCACCCTCATCCAGAATGCCGACGATGTGATCGAGGCGATCAGCCACATCGATCCGCGCGGGCGTCGCGCCGGGCACACCCTCTTCGATTCGGTGGAGGAGGTGGAGCGGGTGCAGGAGGACAGCGGCCCGGCGGATCTTGTCGGGTTGCTCGGGCCAGTGCCTGTACCGGTCGACGAGTTGATCCGTCAGTCGGGTGTCGTTCCCTCCGGCGTCCATCTCGCGCTGCTGGAACTTGAGCTGGCGGGTCGCCTGGTGCGCCATGCAGGGGGCAGGGTGTCGCTGCTCTGACATAAACCGAGCTTGACGCGGCGGGTGCTGCCCCTACATCCTCGCGCGCATACACGTAAGGGACCAGAAACCGACCCCATGCAGCTTGTCATCGTTGAATCCCCCGCCAAGGCCAAGACCATCGAGAAATATCTTGGCGGCGACTATCATGTGCTCGCCTCCTACGGGCACGTCCGCGATCTTCCGGCGAAGGACGGGTCGGTCGATCCGGACCAGGGCTTTGCCATGGAGTGGGAGAATTATGGCGACAAGGCTCGCCAACTGAAGGCGATTACAGATGAGGCCAAGAAGGCGGACCGGCTGATCCTTGCCACCGACCCTGACCGGGAGGGCGAAGCGATCAGCTGGCATGTGCTCGAGGTATTGAAGTCGAAGAAGGCGCTGCCCAAGGATGTGGCGCGCGTTACCTTCAATGCCATCACCAAGCAGGCCGTCACCCAGGCGATGGCAAGTCCGCGCGATCTCGATCATGATCTGATCGATGCATACAGGGCGCGGCGCGCGCTCGACTACCTCGTCGGTTTCACCCTGTCGCCAGTATTGTGGCGCAAGCTGCCGGGTGCCAAATCGGCGGGCCGCGTGCAATCGGTCGCGTTGCGCCTGATCGTGGAACGGGAGCGCGAGATTGAAGCGTTCGTGGCTCAGGAATACTGGTCCGTCCAGGCACAGATGGAGCACGACGGGCGCGCGTTCGCCGCTCGCCTCGTCAAGTGGCGCGGTCAGAAGATCGACCGGCTGACGATCGGGCGGGAGGGAGACGCGCTAGCAGCCAAGGCCGACGTGGAGGCGGGGCGCTTCACGGTGGAGACGGTCGAGACCAAGCCCGTCACGCGCAACCCGCCGCCGCCTTTCACCACCTCGACCCTGCAGCAGGAAGCAGCGCGCAAGCTGGGATTTTCCGCGAGCCATACCATGCGGGTGGCGCAGGGCCTCTATGAGGACGGCGCGATAACCTACATGCGAACCGACGGCGTACAGATGGACGGCAGCGCGATTTCGGCCGCGCGCAAGGCGATCGCGGAGCGCTATGACGGCGGATACCTGCCCGAAAAGCCGCGTCAGTATCAGGCCAAGGCGAAGAACGCCCAGGAAGCGCATGAGGCGATCCGTCCGACCGATTTCAATCGGGAGAAAGCGGGAAGCGGCGACCACGCCAGGCTTTACGACCTCATCTTCAAGCGCGCGCTGGCCAGCCAGATGGCCTCGGCGCGGCTGGAGCGCACCACGGTCGAAATGCTGGACGGGACCGGACAGCATGGCCTGCGCGCCACCGGCCAGGTCGTGATTTTCCCGGGGTTCCTGACGCTGTACGAGGAAGGGACCGACGACGCTGCAGGCGCCGATCCGGGCAAGCATGCCGGGCAGGGAGAAGAGGATGACGGCCGGTTGCTGCCGCGCCTCGCCGCAGGCGACGTTCCGGCGAAAAAGGCCGTCACCGCCGAACAGCATTTCACCCAGCCCCCGCCACGCTATTCCGAGGCGAGCCTTGTCAAACGGCTGGAGGAGCTTGGCATCGGGCGCCCGTCCACTTATGCTTCCACTATTCAAGTACTTAAGGACCGGAGTTACGTCCGTGTCGAAAAAAACCGCTTCTTCGCGGAAGAGAGCGGGCGGCTGGTGACGGCATTTCTCGAACGCTTTTTCGAACGCTACGTCTCCTACGACTTCACGGCGGGGCTGGAGGAGGAACTGGACGATATCTCCGGCGGCCGCGCGCAGTGGCAGCAGGTGCTGGAAGCGTTCTGGCGAGACTTCAAGCCCAAGACGGCCGAGGTCATGGAGAGGAAGCCGTCCGACATCACCGCCGACCTGGACGAGTTCCTTGCTCCCTTGCTGTTTCCCGACACCGGCGACGGGTCCGATCCGCGCCGCTGCCCGATGTGCGGCGACGGACGGCTCGCGCTGCGCGGCGGGCGCTTTGGCGCGTTCATCGCCTGCTCCAACTACCCGGACTGCAAGTTCACGCGAAAATTCGGTCAGCCCGGCGGCAACGGAGAAGGTGGCGACACCGGGCCGGAGGTGCTGGGCAAGCATCCCGAAACCGGTGAGGATATCGTGCGAAAGTCCGGCCGGTTCGGCCCCTATATCGAAATGGGCGCGGGCAAGGAGGCAAAGCGGGCGTCCATACCGAAGGATCTGGGCGAGGACGGGCTGAGCCTGGACTGGGCAGCGAAGCTGCTGTCCCTTCCGCGCCAGATCGGCAACCATCCCGAGACCGGCCAGCCCATCACCGCGAGCATGGGCCGTTATGGCCCCTATCTCGCCCATGACGGCAAATATGCCCGGCTGTCCTCCACCGCTGAGATTTTCGAGACCGGCATGAACGCGGCGGTCGCAAAGCTTGCCGATGCGGCGAATGGCGGTGGGCGGCGGGGTGCGGGTACGCGCGAGCCGCTGAAGCAGCTCGGCAAACATCCCCGGACGGAGGCGGAGATCAAATTGATGGCCGGGCGCTTCGGCCCCTATGTGACCGACGGCACGACCAACGCGACCCTGCCCAAGAGCATCGAGCCCGATGCCCTGACACTGGAGGAAGCGGCACAGCTTATCGATGAGCGGGCGGCCAAGGGCGGCCCCGCCAAAAAGGGCGGAAAGAAGAAAGCCCCCGCGAAGAAGGCTTCCGCAAAGAAGCCTGCGACCAAAAAGGCGGCCACGGCGAAGGGGTAATACTCCTGCCGCGCACGGTCTGGCGGGCACGGAAGGTCACGAAAGTCACGCTACGTCAGGGGGCATGGCCCCCTTGACCTTCGTGCGAGGCGGGAATGCGCCGGCGCGCTTCATCATGCATTTCCACCATCGCAAAGAGCCAACGTACCCGGGCCGCCGATCCCGCCGCCCGGAAAAACCGTTGCGGCGATAGGGTCGCCGCCGCCATCAAAGACCGATCCGGATCGCCTGGCGCGCATAAGGAAGCCTGCTGTCCGCTGGCGAACCGGGCCGAAGGCGGCGCGGCGGCGGGAGGCGGAAGGGGCGTCGGCGCGGAAGCGGGGACATGGGCCTGAACCGGCAGCGGTATCAAAGCGGTTGCGGTGTAGGACAGCGAATTTGAGGGTCTGTATGCTGTCGTCATGAGTTTTCAGCCCGTTCCACGTGTTTCCGTCGATCCCGCCATCCGTGGCGGCCATCCGCTTGCTCCCGCTTGATCGGCTCGGCGCGACGTGCCACAGGCCCGCCGACCCGAGGGAGAGGGGCTACCATCGCGGTGCGGCTTGGGCCAGTGTGCCGCAGGGGCCGGTGAGGGAGAAGCGATATACCCGGCACAACCAGAGTGATTGCGAGGCAGGTGGAATCACCTGCCGGTTCGGAAACCACGAAAAACAAACAAAATGCGGACGCGGGCCGGTTCAATCAGAACCGGAACGAGTCCAACCGCCAACATCACTGGGATGCGTTTCGTGCAGTGCTCATGCTGCTAGGCATTCCTTATCATGTCGCGCTGACATACCGGACCGGTCAGGTCTGGATTCTCGACGCACGGGAAGGGATGGCGGGCCTTTCGGAGCTGGCCGAGTTCATTCACCTGTTCCGGATGCCCGCGTTTTTCGTGATAGCCGGATATTTCAGCGCGCTGCTGCTCGCCCGCCGCGCACCCTGGCAATGGCTGCGCGGACGGCTGTTCCGGCTGGGCATCCCGCTCGCCGTGGCGATGCTGACGCTCAACCCGCTGCTCAACATGGCCTGCGAGCTTTCCGGCCTGCCCGCCGCAGAAGCCGTCCAATCCTGGTTGCGCAACAGCGCGGAATCCGGCGGATACTGGGTCAGGCATCTCTGGTTCCTGATCGTTCTGCTTTATTACTCGCTCGCGGCCTCGTTGCTGGTGTGGCGCCTTCCTGCGCTGGCGAATGCGCGGGTGTCACCGCGTCGGGATGCGCTGCTGGCCCGCTGGTTCCTGCCCTTTTGGCTGGGGCTGGCCATGCTGTTCGGGTTGTGGGAGGCGGTTTCGATCGAGCTGTTCTACAAGGCCGGGCTCGCCACCAACCTGCCCCAGCAGATCCTGCGCATCGACGAGACGCTGCAATATCTGCCGTGGTTCCTGCTGGGGTGGCTGATGGCGCAGGCGCCCGCGTTTCACGCACGGCTTTATCGCCTGTCGCCCGTAATAGTGATCACTGCCGCGACGTTCACCGCGCTCGCCATCCGGTACGGCCCGGTCCTCTGGCCGCCATACGGGCGTTTCCTCGCGACGGTTGCGGGCCTCTGTCTGACGCAGGTGGCGCTGGTGCTGTTGCGGCGGGTGGCTAGCCAGCCGAGCGCGTCGGTCAGGTCGCTGGTCGACGCCTCGTTCGTGGTCTACCTCTTCCACCTGCCGATCCTTGCGGGTCTGGTCGTGCTGATGCAGCCGCTTGCGATGCCCGTCGCGCTGAAGGCGGCATTGGTCGCTTTGCTCACGTTCCTGCTGTCCTGGGGATGCTGGGCGGCTGTGTCGCGCTCGCCGCTCCTGCGCCTGCTCTATGATGGCGTACGGACAAAGCCCGGCCGGACCACTCGGGCTCAGCGGCCCCTGGTTGTAAGCGTCATCCGGTCGTAATATGCGGGGGGCAGGGGGCTCCTGTTCGGCGCACCGCGCCGCCGGTTCAGGAGGTCCCATGTTCCGTTCAACCCGCGTGATCCTTGGCTTTACGGCGCTGGCCGGCGGCGTCCTGTTCGCGCCCGCTCATGCGCAGCAAGCGGCCGCGTCCGATCTGTCCCGCGCCGCGAAGGGGGACCTGACCCAGCACGGCGGCGCGCGCCGCATCAATGGCGACATGACCGCCGCCTATCGCGACCTGTCGAACGATGGCGAGGTCCGCAACGTCATCCTCCTTATCGGCGACGGCATGGGGGATTCCGAAATCACGATCGCGCGCAACTATGCGGTGGGCGCGGGCGGATATTTCGAAGGGCTGGACGCGCTTCCGGTCACGGGTCAATACACCCATTATGCGCTAGACCGGGATAGCGGCAAGCCGGACTATGTAACGGACTCGGCCGCCTCCGCCACCGCCTGGGCGTCGGGCATCAAGACCTACAACGGGGCGATTGGCGTCGATGTGAAGGGCGCCCCCAGACCCACCCTGATCGAACTCGCCAGGAAGGCGGGCGTCGCCACCGGCAATGTCAGCACCGCCGAAATCGAGGATGCTACCCCGGCCGCCCAACTCGCGCATGTCACCCGGCGCCATTGCTACGGCCCGGCCGAAACCAGCACGATCTGCCCGGCCAACGCGCTTGAAAACGGTGGCGCGGGGTCGATCGCGGAACAGATACTGCAGGCCCGCGCGGATGTAGTCATGGGCGGCGGCGCGGCGACGTTCGACGAACTTGCCAAGGCAGGCAAGTGGAGGGGAAAGCCGCTGATCGACCAGGCGCGCGGAGCCGGTTACCGGATCGTGCGCAACGCGGCGGAGATGGAGGCGGTGACCGCCGCAGATCAGGCGCGGCCGCTCCTTGGCCTGTTCGCGCGCGGCAACATGCCGGTGCGGTGGCAGGGGCCGGACGCGACCTATCGCGGCAATCTCGACCGCCCGCCCGTCACCTGCAAGGTCAATGACGAGCGCACCGCCGACATGCCGACGCTGGCGGCGATGACGCGCAAGGCCATCGCACTGCTGAAGGACAAGCCCAGGGGCTTTTTCCTTCAGGTCGAGGGCGCGTCGATAGACAAGCAGGATCATGCCGCCAACCCGTGCGGCCAGATCGGCGAGACTGTCGATCTCGACGAAGCGGTGCAGGTGGCGCTCGCATTCGCCCGGCAGGACGGGCGCACGCTGGTGATCGTCACCGCCGACCATGCCCACGCAAGCCAGATCATTCCGAACGGCAGCAAGGCTCCCGGCCGTACCCAGTCGCTGCGCACCCGCGACGATGCCGTCATGACGGTCAGCTACGGCACAGCCGAAAAGAGCAGCCAAAGCCATACTGGGACGCAACTGCGCGTTGCCGCTTACGGCCCCCGCGCGTTCAACTTCGCCGGGCTGACGGATCAGACGGACATGTTCTTCACGATCAGGGACGCGCTGAAGCTG
>DASULD010000179.1:0-6452 GCA_036278355.1 Sphingobium sp. | reverse complement strand
CGACTGCGGACGGCGTGACCGTCGAGGGCAAGCGCGGCTATGATGGCGTGCCGGTCGCCACGCTGGCCTTGTCAGGCGTCAATGTTCCGAGGGAAGCGCTTGTCGGCTTGCAAGGGCAGGGTGAGGACATACTGTCCCGCGTGTTCGAGGAAGGGACTGCGGCGCTGGTTGCGGAATCGGTCGGGGCCATGGCCGAGACGTTCGATGTGACCGTGAACTATCTCAAGACCCGCCAGCAATTCGGTGTCGCCATCGGCAGTTTTCAGGCGCTCCAGCATCGCGCCGTCGAAATGCTGATGCAGCTTGAACTGTCGCGCAGCATGTCAATTCTTGCGGCGCTGTCGCTCGACATCGATGCCGATCAGCGGAGTCGCAACATCTCCGCGGCCAAGGCGCAGATCGGCAAGTCTGGCCGCATCATCGGCCAGGAGGCGGTGCAGATGCACGGCGCCATCGGCATTACAGCGGAATACAAGGTGGGCCACGCCTTCAAGCGGCTGACCGCCATTGACGCGCTGCTGGGCGACAGGGACTGGCATCTTGCCCGTCTGGCGAAAATGCGCGGCGTTTATCCCACCGCCTGAGGCTGGCTCGATGGGTTATGGGCGTGCCATGACCTCAGCCGGCCGATGCGACCCGCGCCCAAAATGCTTGCGCTGCGGCATCCAGCATGTCGGCGCCATAGGTGATAAGCCCCTGCTCGACGCGATAGAGCATGGCCCATTCATAATGGATCGCCTCGCCGTTCGCTGCGCTCCGGCGATAAGCGCGGGCGTGGACGAAGGCGCATTCCCGATCGATGCCGGTTATGGCGATGATCTCGTCGTGCCGTTCTTCCAGCGCCTCCGCGCAGGACGCGGCGAAATGGAGAAGGGCATCGCGCCCGACCAGCGTCTCCTTCGTACCGTTCGGGCCGAACAGGCTGTGCACCACGTCCGGATGGAAATAGTCCGCCGGGGCAGGCCGGCCTTGCTCCCCGACAGGGAAAACATCGGGATGTTGCCGGCCGACTGCCGTGAAGCTGAACATGCGCGTTAACAGCTTCACCGCCTCGTTCATCGCCTGATCCTCATCCCTCGGCCGCCTTGCGGAGCATGACGGCGCGGTCGCCGTCCCGTACGACGACCAGTCGCATACCGGGTTTCATATAGTTGACGAAGTCATCGAAGCTCTCGCGCACACCCGGATTGATCGGTCGCAAATAGCTGTCCTTGTCGACAGTCAACCTGATCTCGCCAATCCTGTCGGCATCCACTGTCACGGTCGTCGGCGTGAAGGATTTCACCGTCGCCGCGATCGCGCTGGGATTGGCGGCGGACTGGACGCGTGAGTCGAAGGAGACGCGCAGTCGGTCGCTATTGTTGGGAAGGCCGCAATGCGGTGTGCAGGGATGCACGACCAGCACATCCCCGGGCATATAGTCCGTCGTCGCCCAGCTTTCAGGAGGGATCACATCGCGCGGGATCGGGAAAGGATTGGGCTTGCCGACATTGTGGAAATAGCCGCGCTTGTTCTGGCCCACGGCCAGCGCAAGCCCACCCATGTCGCGCGTGCAAGGGGTCAGCGATATCCAGACCGGGCGATAGTCCTGGATGCCGGGGCTGTAGAAGCCGTCTTGGTGCACGGTGCCGAGCTTGCTCTGGGGCGGATAGGTCCGATATTGAACGATGGGCACGGAGCAGGCAGGTTCGCCCAGCACCTTTTCCATCACGGCCTGATTGGCCGGGTCCTCGATCAGACGGCCCGCGATCCCGGCATAGAGGTCGCTTTCCTCCATGCCGCCAACCGACGGCCTGCCGGTCCACTTGCCAGTGGGATCGCCCGGCTCGACCAGCCCCATCTGGGCGGCCACCGCCAGCATTTCATCTCGGGCGCGCGCGACAGTATCCTGATCGAACACGCCGCGCAGCAGGATGTAGCCCTTCTCCTCGTAGAAGCGGTTGAGCGCTTCCGGATCGTCCAGTAAATGATTGCAGCTTTCCAACTCGCCCGCCGCAACGACATCCTGCACATCCAGGTCCTCGGCTTCGGGGCGATTGATCACATCGACGGTCATTTCTTTCTTCCTCTCCACTCGGGCCGGTCAACCTCTGGAGGCGCCGGGACAGGGCCATAATATCATGGCGCGGTTCCTGTGGGTGGGATGGTTTTCGTCGACTTCCGGCTGCTATTCCTCATTGTCCCGCATCAGAAGCTTCAGCATCTGCATCAGCTTTTCATCCTGCCGGGCGGCGATTTCCGCGACGCTGCGGCCGGCTGCCGCTTGCTCCATCTGTTCGACGAGCATCGCCTGCAGGGCCGGATCGGCCAGTGGCGGATCGGCCATGGTTTCCCAGCGCTTCACGATTCCTGGTCCGAACTTCGACAGGAATTCAGCCAGGCCGCCAGCGCCGCCTGAAGTGTGGAACGTAGTGAATTGGCCTTGGATGGCCCATTTGAGCGCGAAACTGTGTTTCATCGCCTTGTCGATGTCACCGACGCTGGCATAACCCTCCGCCACCAGCCGTACCGCTTCCCGGAACATGGCGGCGGTCAGCCGGTTGCCGATATGGCCGAATATTTCACGCTTCAGCCGGATGGGCTGTTTGCCCATCGCAGCATAGAGCGCGAACGCATCGTCGACGGCTTGCTCGGCGGTCCCTTCGCCGCCGCCCACCTCGACCAGAGGGATCAGGTGCACGGGATTGAACGGGTGGCCCAGCACGAAACGATCGGCGGTCGCAAGTCCGGCCTGCAACACGGTGATGGGCAGGCTGGACGTGCTGCTGGCAATCAGCACGTCAGCAGGCGCCAGTCGGTCGAGATCGGCGAACAGAGCCTGCTTGAGATCGGTGCGTTCAGGCGTGCTTTCCTGCACGAAATCGGCGCCCGCCAGTGCCTCGGTCACCGAGTCATGGACCGAAAAGCGCGCGGACCAGTCGTCGCCTGCCTCGGCAAGGCCGAGTTCCACCATCTGGTCCCATGCACCCGTGACATGGGCGACGGTGCGTTCACCGACCCCCGGCATGGGATCATAGAGACGCACCGCCCGGCCGCTGCCCAGAAAGGCAGCGACCCAGCCATTGCCGATCACGCCACCGCCGATCGCAGCGACGGTGCGAATGCTGTCCGCGTCGCGATAGGCGGGCATCGCGGTCAATATCCCTTGAAGACGGGCTTTTCCTTGTTGGCGAAGGCAGTGGTCGCCGCCTTGTAGTCCTGCGTCATCATCGTCATCGCCTCATACGCGATCGACAGCTCGCCCGTCAGGTTCACCTGGTCGCGGATGGACTTGTTGACCGCGGCCTTTGACCAGCGGACCGCCCACATGGGCTGGCCAGCGATTTCACGCGCGATCTTCAGGGCTTCGTCCAGCACCTGCTCTTTGGGGAAGGCATAGTTGACGAGGCCGATCTCCTCGGCCTTCTTGCCGTTGAGAAGCTTGCCGCGCATCAGATATTCCTTGGCCTTCTGCGGACCGACCAGAAGCGGCCACATAACCGAACCGCCATCGCCGGTGACCAAGCCGACACGGATATGTGTATCGCCCAGCTTGGCATCCTCGGCGACGATGCTCATGTCGCAGAAGGCGAAGAGCGAGGTGCCAAGGCCGATGGCATCGCCATTCACAGCCGCGATGATCGGCTGCGGCGTCATCAGGATCTGATCCCATATCCGCAGCGTGTTGATGGGCACGCGCAAGGCATATTTCAGGCCATATTCCGTCTGGGCGCGCTCTGCCATCAGCTTGATGTCGCCGCCCGCGCAGAACGCCTTGCCCGCGCCCGTCAGGACGATGACCTTGACCCGTTCGTCCCGCGCAAGCTTCAGCCAGATATCCTCGATCTGCCAGTGATTGTTCGGGCCGACCGCGTTCAACTTGTCGGGATCGTTCATGGTGACGACGGTGACGCCGTCTTCGGCGATTTCGACCTTGAAGAAGTCGAACTCGCTATAATCGATGTCGCGCTGAAACTCGTTGTCGCTCATAATAATCTCCGAATAATCCCTGTGATACTCTCTATTTCGTTCAGGCCGGGGCGCGGCTCTTCTGCCATTCGGCGAAGCTCTGGCCCTTGTCCGCCAACTCCGTCAGAAGGGCGGCGGGTTGCAGTGACGGATCGCCCGGCGTTTCGGCTGCCATCTCGCGCAACCTGGCGACGATTGTCGCCAGGCCGGTTTCATCCGCGTAGAACATGGGGCCACCCAGATGCCGGGGCCAGCCATATCCGTTGATCCATACCAGATCGACATCGGACGCCCGCAGAGCGATCCCTTCTTCCAGGATGCGCGCGCCTTCATTGATGAGAGGGAAGAGCAGCCGCTGCACCATTTCCTCTTCGGGAATGTCGCGGCGGGTGATGCCCAGCTTCTCTGACGTCGCGATGATGAGCGCTTCCGTCTGCGGATCGGGATGGGGCGTGCGGTCGCCCGGTTCATAGCGATAATAGCCTGCGCCCGTCTTTTGTCCCAGCCGTCCGCTCTCGACGATGGCATCGGCGATGGGGAAGGGGGTTCCGCGGCGCTTGCGGATCGAATAGCCGACGTCCAGACCGGACATGTCGTTCGTGGTCAGCGGCCCCATCGGAAAGCCGAGATTGGTGAGGGCGGCGTCGACCTGCTGGGGGAAGGCCCCCTGCTGCAGCAGTCGTTCGGCCTGCGCGGAGCGCTTGGCGACCATGCGGTTGCCGATGAAGCCGTCGCAATTGCCCGACCAGACCGGCACCTTGCCGATGGCCTTGCCCACCGCCATCGCGGTCAGGATCGCCTCGGGACTGCTGCGCCTGGCCACCACGACTTCCAGCAGCTTCATGACATTGGCAGGCGAGAAAAAATGCATGCCGACGAAATCCTGCGGACGTTTCAGCACCGATGCGATCTCATCGACATCGAGCGCCGAGGTGTTGGACGCGAGGATGGTGCCGGGCTTCACTCGGCTTTCAAGATCGGCGAAAATCTCCTTTTTGACGTCCATGTCCTCGAACACCGCCTCTATCACGATGTCGGCATCGGCCGCCGCGCCACGGTCGGTGGCGCCGGTAATACGCGCAAGGCGTTCGTCCATCTGCGCTTGGGTAATCGACCCGCGCTTGACCGAGGTGGCGTAGTTGCCCTTCACACGCTCCAGGCCACGATCCAGCGCCTCCTGCGTTGTGTCGATCACGGTGACGGGAATGCCGGCCCCTGCAAAACACATGGCGATGCCGCCGCCCATGGTGCCTGCGCCGATGATCGCGGCTTTCTTCACGGGCCGCGCCTTTGCGTCCTCTGGCAGACCCGGGATGCGCGCAGCTTCCCGCTCGGCAAAGAAGAGGTGGCGCAGCGCGCGCGACTGGCTGCCCGCCATCAACTCCCGATTGGCGACGGAGTCGATCGCCAGCGCTTCGTCCAGGCTCATGGTGAAGGAGCGGCGGATGGAATCGATATTGGCCTGCGGCGCGACCTGGCCCTTGCTGCGCGCCGTCAGCCTCTTCGCCAGCGCGTCGAAGGCGGATGGGTCGGCGCGGGTTGCCGCCAACTTCTCGTCCCGATCCCGCACCGGCACGGCGGGGATGCTTTCGTCGATCACCCGGCGGGCGAATACGGCGCCGACGGCGGCAGGATCGCCATCCTCCACGGCATCAATGATTCCCAGTTCCAGAGCCTGCGCCGCGCCCACCGGCTTGCCGGACAGCACATGCTCCAGTGCCTTTTCCGGGCCAATCAGACGGGGCAGGCGCTGCGTGCCGCCGCCCCCGGCGAACAGGCCAAGGTTGATTTCGGGGAGGCCGACCCTGGCGGATGGGATCGCGACGCGGAAGGCGCAGCCCAGCGCCGTCTCCAGCCCACCGCCCAGCGCGGTGCCGTGGATCGCCGCCACGACCGGCTTGGCCGAGCTTTCCAGAGCGGCGATGACGTCCTGAAAGGTGGGCGCCTGGCGGGGTTTGCCGAATTCAGTGATGTCGGCGCCCGCGAAGAAGGTACGCCCTGCGCAATAAAGCACGATGACCTTCACGGCTGGATCGGCGTTCAGCTCTTCCAGCGCGCTGACGAGACCCTGCCGCACGCCTATGCCCAGCGCGTTGACGGGCGGATTGTCGCTGACGATGAAGCCGATATCGCCTTCGATGCGGGTGGAAATCTTTTCGTTGATCTGGGTCATGGCTGGATTTGAGGCCCTGTCTTTCTAAAATGCGTCCGAAATCTGTTCCCACAAGCTATTTGCCAGCCGTAACTGTCAAGCTGAGGGAAGCGGGCGCAGGCGATGCATCGTGAATGTGAAGGATCGTTGCTGCAATCTTCGCATCGCGATCATCCCGGATTAGTTCGAGGATAGCAGTTTATCCGCGGCATATGAGCCGCCCTATGGGAAGCGATCGGATGCAGTTCGACCTGAATGAAGAGCAGACCATGTTCCGCGACGCGGTAGCCGCTTTCGCTCAGCGCCATTTGGCCGCCGGAGCACTTGAGCGCGCGCACAGCGACGATTATCC
>DASULD010000178.1:0-2622 GCA_036278355.1 Sphingobium sp. | reverse complement strand
TCATGAACATCATCGGAACCAAGCGGCTAATCACTGCGATCGCGGCCTGAGACGTCCTCGGCACTCACTCTCAGAACCGACCTCCCGTGAAACCGTTTTTACACGGCCAAGACCCGCTGCGGACATTGACCGACTCATAAGACAACATTGCTGTCACACCAAATCTCGTTTTTCTAAATACCTTTCCAGGAACGTTTGGGGTAAGCCGGGTTAACATGTTCGGCTGGATCGGGAGCTCGAAGGCGTAGCTTGCAGGAGGTTTCCATGGCCAACTTGATAATCAGGATTGTGACACTGGCGACGTGTTCGATTGCGCTGATCGCTGCGTTCTCGGTCACTCCGGCTGTTGCGGCCCCGGGCACTGAGCCAGGTGGCAGTGAGGCAGACTATGGCGGGATGGGGCAACGCTCCGCTTATCCGCCTTCGTCATACCCGAAGCGGTCGGGCAACAAGGCCACTCACGCGCCCAAGGCCAAAAAAGCCAAGCAGTCCCTGTTCGACGACCCCGCCTTTGCTCATGGGCACCGAGCAGCATATTCGGCGGTCTACGACCGCACTGACTATGCCTCTGCGATTGAGCAGTTAAAGACGCTCGGCCACGACGACCATCCAAACGTCGCCAACCTCATCGGCTACTCCTACCGCAAGCTCGGTGACTACGAGCAGTCGCAGGTCTGGTACGAGCGCGCGCTCAAGGCCGATCCGAACCACGTGCTGACGTGGCAGTATTATGGACTGTGGCAGATCGAGCGGGGCAACCGCGAGCAAGCGCTCTATCACCTCGGCCGGATTGCATCCATTTGCGGGACTGGCTGCGAGGAGTACCGGTCGTTGGCCGCCGCGCTAGAGAAGCCGCCCGGCACTAGCCTGGTTTATTAGGGACGCTTTGCAACGGCGGTCAGAGCTCGGCGCTAACGCGACGGGTGAGGCCATGTCTGTTGATGGCCCGAAGGCGAAGATCGTTGAAACCCGCGTCGGGTCGGCTGTTTAGGGCGGACCGGACTTCGGCGGCGCGGCCCTCGACCAGCGCTTTTGACCCGAATGTATGGTCCGGCCGTGCGTAGCAAGAGGTTCGTCGATCAGGTGGTGAGTGGTCTTGCATCAATGTATCCGGCCTTTGATTGGAGCATTCTCTCCGGGCCATCATGGATATCAGCGCGCGTGCGTTCTCATTAGCGGACAGGCCTCGATTGGGCCATTTGGGTCACCAGTGTTCGCATGCGCCGGGAAGACCGAACCTCCATCTCGTCTCATCCTCTCGCAGACCTTGGCTGGAACCTGTTGATGGGGTTACGTCATCGCTTGCTCCTCCTACCTCGCAGTTCCTGTGTTCGAGCCGGGGGCCGTTCCTTCGTCCCGGCCCGCAGGACGTGCGTCGCGTCGCGCGCACGGGCGGTCAAGGCCGGCCGTTGCGCTTTGCTTGCGGCTGGCTCCGGCGTTGCCAGGCCGCGCCTTGACCGCCCCGAGCACGGCGCGACGATCAAGCGGATTGGACGTCTGCATCGTTGGTCCTTGTCAGCTCGAAGGCGCGTCCTTTAGCCAGCACCGCCCAGGCGATGCGGGCAAGCTTGTTGGCGAGTGCGATCGCTAGCACGTTGTGGTGCAATCGCTTCTTGGCGGCTTCGATCCAGGATCTGAGTCCGTAACGTTCCCAGTTCTTGATCCTGACCAGCACCACCCATGCCGCCTGCACGAACAGAACGCGCAGGTAGCGATTGCCGCGCCTTGAGATTTTGCCGAGGATCGTGCGGTCTCCCGTCGAGATCTGCTTGGGCACCAGTCCGAGCCAGGCGCCGAAGTCACGGCCTTTGGAGAAGACGTCTCCAGTGCCGATCGCGGCTACCATGGCGCTCGAAATGATCGGCCCGATGCCAGGCACCGTCATCAGGCGCGAACATGCCTGATCTTGACGGGCCAGTGCTTCGATCTCGCCGGAGAGGCTATCGATGCGCTGATCCAGCCGGCGCCAGTCGCCTGCCAACTCCTCGATGACACGCAACATGCGTGGCGACAGGGCATCGGTGCGCGTGGCAAGGATGGTGGGCAGTTCTGTGCGCAGGAAGCCGATACCCTGGCGCACCGCGATCCCGCGTTCCAGCATGAAGGCGCGAATCTGGTTGATGATGCCGGTGCGTTGCGACACCAGCCGCTCGCGCACCCGATGCAGCGCCTGCAGATCCAGTTGCTCCGCGGTCTTGGTCGCCACGAACTTCATCGTCGGGCGTTGCACGGCTTCGGCAATCGCTTCGGCATCATTGAAGTCGTTCTTCGGTCCTTTGCTATAAGGGCGGACATATTTGGCCGGCATCAACCTGGCATCGTGACCTAGCGATGCGAGTTTGCGGCTCAAATGATGTGCGCCGACGCAGGCTTCCATGCCGATCAGGCAAGGCTGCATATTGGCGAGCCGCGCCTCCACCTGGCCACGCGACCACTTTTGCCGCAGCACGATGGCGCCGCGCGTATCGTGGCCCACGACGTGGAACGAGTTTTTGCCGATATCGATGCCGATCACGGCGATCGCAGTACTGGGTGTCTGGGACATGGCGTGCTCCTTGTCTTGGCGCCCCTGGCCAGCTTATCGCTGGCGGGGCAGGAGCACGGCCGGACCATCCCATTAGC
>DASULD010000177.1:0-26297 GCA_036278355.1 Sphingobium sp. | reverse complement strand
CATCCACCAGTTCCGGACCAGCGCGCGAAACTCATCGCGCGAACCATCCGGCCACGGCGGATAGGGACCGATGACCGCACTACCGGGATGTGTTTCATGCGCCTCTACGTGCGCGCCGATCCACTGATCGAGCGGTTCGACATCGTCGTCCAGGAACAGGAGCAGCGGCGCAGAAGCAAGCTCCGCGCCGCGATTGCGCGCGATCGCCGGGCCTGCCCCCGGCAGCTCGGTGACACGCAGCGCGAACGGCGCGGAAAAGGCGGTGACGGCAGCCACGGTATCGTCATGGCATCCGTCCGCCACGACGATCACTTCAACGGTTTCGAGCGGAAAGCGCTGGCGGGCGATGGCCTCAAGCGCCAGGATCAGCCGGGGCCGCCGGTTGTGGCTCGGTATGATGATGCTGACCCGGGGCGCGCGCTTAGTCGGCATGGCGCAGCTCCCTGCGTGCCGCGCTATACCGGCCCGGTCCGGCCATCGCGCCTTTTACCTGCGTTATCAAGGGATTGAACGAAAGCCATCCCGGCTTTCGACCGACAAGATGGGCGAGCTGAGGCGCTCGCATCCGCAACCAGTGCAATACTGCCGCCACTGCGCGCGGATCACGCTCATGAATCACAGCTTTGGCGAGGATCGCAAACGCGGAAACCTCATAACCGTAAACCTGGCGTTCCAGTTCCTTCATGGTTCGACGGTGACGGTGCCAGTTGAGCGCCTCCGGATCATAGACGATCCGCCAGCCTGCATTGATGATCCGGCGGAAATAATCGGCGTCTCCGCCCGCGAGCGATCGGGTTCCGGCGTCGAGCGCTTCATCGAACCAGCCGACCCTTGCGACCACCTCGCGCCGCAGCGCCATGTTGACTCCGGCCCCCGCGCACCAGGCGTTGAAGGCGTAGCAGTTCGACGAATCGTAAATGACACGCTTGAAACCCCGGCCGAAACCGCCCATGCGCTGGAACGCGATCTGCGCACCGGTTTCAAGCTCCATCGCCATCGTCAGGCCGCCGGCCGCCATCACAGCCGGATGAGCAAAATTGCGGCTCAGCTTGCGCAACCAGAGTGGATCAGGCGCCGCGTCGTCATCAATGAACGCTATCACATCGCCATGCGTCGCCCGGATTCCTGTATTGCGGGCTATATCCAGCCCCGGACGGTCTTCCCGGACATAGACAACGCCGGGGAAGGCCTCCACCACCTGCCGCGTCGCATCCGTGGCCGAAGCATTGTCGACCACCAGATAGCGCTGCCCGTCCTGCGGCATCGCCATCAGGTCGGAAAGGCATTTGCGCAGGTCATCGGCGCGGTCGCGCGTACATATCACCACATCGGTCGAAAACGTGGGTGCATCACCTTCTCCGTCCGCATTCACGCCAAGGCGATATGCGAGCCATGCCTCCCAGAAGGCCGAGTCGGCGCCTGCCAGTATCCGTTCGAGCACGGGTTGCTCGTGCGACCAGTTCCGGAACGACAGCACCGCCTGCCCACAAGGCCTTCCGGCGATACGCAACAGAATCAGGGCGCCCTCGCAGGTGTCGGCCTCCGCGATGCGATCCGGAAGGTCCAGTATGTCGAGATCCAGCGCCGCCATCATGGCTCAATCAGCTCCCCTGTGTTCGAGCGAAAGCGCGGGCGCGCCGGACAACCGTTTTGTACTCCAACGGACTGGGGGTCTAAGATAACCCTTGTCGATCCGGTCACCTATCACGGCAAAGGGGTACACCTCGGCATGGTAGTCATAGCATTGATGCCAGTCGCCGGAGAACAACCCGACTGTAACGAAATATGCGCCCTCGGCCAGGTCAAGCCGGTCGAAACTGACCGACAGCATTTGCTCTTCCGGCCCGGAATGAAGGGCCAGGCCCGCATAGAGAGTATTGATTTCGACGCAGCATGAGTGGTCCGGCGCATATATGGCGACGAGCGCCACGACGGGGTCGATGGTTTGTTCGGACCGATAGTGAAAGAGCACCATCAATCCTTCGCCTCCCCGGATGGCCTTGATGGGTTTACCTTCCACCGAACGCAGTTCCACCGCGCCGATCTCGGCTTCGCGCGACCCATAGCGATTGACATTGTGTTCCAGAGAACGCGCCGTTTGGGGCAAGGAAAGCACGGCTGTGTCCACTGATTCCTCGACCATCGACGATTCGAACAACGCCATCGTCTCCTCGGTTGGGCCATAGGCGACGACCCGCCCCTCCTTGAGGAACAGCACATCGTCGCACAGTTCACGAATCTGGCTGGGGTCATGTGACACGAGAAAGATGGTGCAGCCCGCATCGCGGATAGCCTTTACCCGCTCCATGCATTTTGCCTGAAAGGCCTGGTCCCCCACCACAAGCACTTCATCGATCAGCAATATCTCGGGCTCGACATGCACCGCCACCGAAAAGGCCAGCCGCATTTTCATGCCGGTACTGTAGGTCCGGACCGGCCGGTCGATGAAATCGCCCAGTTCGGAGAATGCGACGATGTCGTTGAAGCGCGCCTCCACCTCATCGCGCAGCATCCCGGCGACGACACCCATGACATAGATGTTCTCGGTGCCGGAAAGATCGTCGGTCAGGCCCGCGCCGATCTCCAGCAAAGCGCCGATCCGCCCGCCGATCTCGACGGCGCCTTCGTCGGGACGAATGACGCCTCCGATCATACGCAGAAGCGTGGACTTGCCGGCTCCGTTGCGCCCGACGACGCCTACGGCGCGGCCGTGGGCAATGCCGAAACTTATGTGGCGCAAACCCCAGAAATATTCGCTTTTACCGCCCCGATGGCCGGACAGGAACAGGCCCTTCAGCGTCGAGGGCCGTCCTCTGTCGAGCTTGCGGAAGCGTTTTCCCAAATCGCGGACGACGATGGCGCTCATTATGTCCCTAAAGCTCCTCGACAAAGCCGGCGCTTTGCCGGTTGAAGAACCACATGCACACAGCCATCAACAGTCCCGACAGCAGCAGCACCGCGAAAAGGCCCGCAAAATCCGGCCACTGGCGCGCTATCAGCACGTCCCGGTAGGCGTTGATGACGACAGCCATCGGATTGAACCGGTTGATCAGCGCATAACCGGCATGAAGCTTTGTCGGCTCGTAAAACACCGGCGTCAGGTAGAACGCGACCATCAGGATGATGCCAACGGCGTCCTGCGTGTCGCGAAAGCGGACGTGGGCGGCCGCGACGCCATAGGCGATGCTTAGGGTGAAGACGAACTGGACGATCATGACGAGCGGCAAGACGGCAAGCGTCGCCGCAGGAGCGCCCACCTCCCACGCCACGACCGCCAGCAGGATCGGCAGCGCCAGCACGAAGTGGATAGCCTCGTTCATCACCACCAGCACCGGCAGCAGCCGCACGGGAAATCCCGGCCTGCGTACCAGCTCCGGATTTGCCGTAATGGACGTGGCGGCCGCCGCCGCGGCATTGCCGAACCAGCTCCAGGCAAGAACGCCGGCGAACAGGAAGCTCGCGTAATACGGGATGTCGAGCGGCAGCACCGTACCGAACAGGAAAAGGAAGACGACAAGCTGCGCAAGCGGTTTCAGCCAGGACCAGCCGATGCCGAGCAACGAGCGTTGATACCGGACCTTGAAATCCCGAACGATCAGTTCCCGCAACAAGTCGCGCAAGTAAATTGTCCGCTGCCATGCCTGCATCCGGTTCGGGCCTTCGACTGGTCGGCAGATCAACAACATCCGACGATAGTGCAATTCAGAATTCGCATAGCACACCAATTTCTCCTAGACCCTTAACTTCGACAAACGACCGTCGGGTCGCTGGTCAGTTGGGAAGGAGCTTGTACAGGGTGACAGATCCAAAGGTCAGTATAGTCATCCCTGCGTTCAATGCCGAATCGACCCTCGCCGCGACGCTGTCATCGCTATCGCGGCAAAGCCTGGGCGACTGGGAGGCGATCATCGTCGATGACGGTTCGGCCGACCGCACACCTGAACTCATCCGCGATCACGCCAGGGCAGACGCCCGGTTCCGTGCGCTCTTTCCCGGACATGGCGGAGCAAGTGCCGCCCGAAACGCAGGGATAGCCGCAGCCCGTGGGGAGTGGCTGATCTTCCTCGATTCGGACGACGAGTTGCCCGCAGATCATCTGGCGGTCATGATGGATGCCGCAGGGCGTCATCAGCAGGCGGGGCTGATTTATTGCGGCTGGCGGCGCTATGCGCCGGAAGGAACGCTGCTGGGCGAATATCCGGCGGAGGACATGGAAAGTCCGTTCGCACGCTCCGCCAGAACCTGCCCGTTCGCGATCCACGCGGCAATGGTACGGCGCGAGGCCGTGACGGCGGCGGGCGGATTCGATCGCTCGGTCAGCATCTGTCAGGACTGGGATCTCTGGCAGCGCCTGGCGCGATCCGGGCTGAGCTTTTCCGCTGTGGGCGGCCATATGGTCGATGTGCGTATGCGGCCCGGCTCGCTGTCCTCGGACAGCCTGAACCTGTGCCGCGAAGGGCTTGTGATGATTGAGCGGGGGTTTGGACCCGACCCGCGTGTCACAAACGCGCATCCCGGCCATATCAACGGGGAATCGGTATCGGGACTGACCGCCGCGCGTGCATACTATCTGTTGTGGAGCCTTGGAAATGCAATCGGACGCGGCGAAAACATAGAGCCGCTGCTCCGTCTGGCAGAGACTTGCTTCGAGCCGACGCCTGACATGCATGCGGCCACCGCCACTTTCGTCGACGGCCTGTTGATCGGCGCGGGCAAGCGCCTGGACGGCTGGAACGATCTGTGGCCCGGTGTCGCCCCTGCATTCGACCGGCTGATCGAATGGCTCAATGGACGGAGCGGCGCGACAAGCTATGGCGGCCGGTTCAAATGGCACGTCGAGCGTCACGTGAGCGGACTGCTGCCCGGACGCGAGCTTCTTGTTGGCGGTCTTCAGGTCGTCAGGATCGATCCGACCGGAACGATACATGATCTCCACCCTCCCGCCCGCGTCGACCGGGTGCGATGTCATATCACGGCGGCAGACAGTCAGCTTGGCTGGTTCGAAACGCTGTCATTCGGATCTGTTCCCGCCGCAGAGCTGGCTGAAAGCATCCTTGAGTCCGTTACTCCCGACGAGCTTGCGGCGATTATGCCGCCAAGCAAAGGCGTATGGCGCTCGCATGTCGGCAAGGCTCTGTCATTTCTCACCGGCCGCGCCGTAAGCGACGACACGCGTTTCGCGCCGCTCCGGATTGCCTGCAGCAACAACCGGACAAACCGGATCAAAGCCCTGGCGGACGAAGAAAACGCCCGATGGCGCGCGGCCGATCCAACCGGAAGCGGCGACGAGGCGCTCTACGTCCCGCCCGATTATTCTTCGCAGGATTATTGGGAAAGCGTCTTTGAAACGCGTGACCCGTGGGATTACGAGAGCAGCTATGAGACCGTGAAATACCAGCAGACGCTGGATACAATCCCCGACGGCCCGGTTCGCCGCGCACTGGAGATCGCCTGCGCCGAGGGGCATTTCACAAGACGGCTGGCTGACCGCGTGGACGATCTGCTCGCGACCGACATCTCGACCAGGGCGCTGGCGCGGGCGCAGGAGCGGTGCAGCGACGTCGAAACCGTGCGCTTCGCCCAGCTCGACCTGGCGCGCGATGAAATTCCCGGTCGCTTCGACCTGATCGTTTGCAGTGAAGTGCTGTACTATCAGGCCGATGCCGCTGCGCTCGACGCTTTCGCCGAAAAAATGGCCGCCGCGCTCGAAGAGGGCGGAACGCTGATCCTTGCCCACGGCAATCTCCTCGTCGATGAACCGGACAAGACCGGCTTTCCCTGGCCGCATCCGTTCGGCGCCAAGGGTATTGGCGATCAGTTGAATCACCATCCGGCGCTCCATCTGGAACGGGAATTCTGGACGCCGCTGTACCGGATCCACCGATACCGCCGCACGGCCGCTCCTGCCCTGCCTGCGACGGGCGAGGTCGGCCATGCCGCTAGCCGGCTGCCGCCCCGCCTCTCAACCCAGATCCGCTGGCGTGGCGGACACGAGGCGCCAGTCGCCGAGCAATGGCATGATTTTCCAATCCTCGGCTATCATCGCGTCGCCGACCACGGGCCGGATTCATTGGCGGCTTATCGGGTCCGGCCGGACATGTTTGAACGGCAACTCGCGCTGCTGCGTCAGAACGGCTGGCAAGGGATCAGCCATGACCGGCTGGTGGCCGCGCTTTACGAGGGTCAGCCCATCGGTCCCCGGTCGGTAATGCTGACCTTTGACGATGCCTATGTCGATTTTCTGGAATCGGCGCTGCCTCTCCTTCACCGCTACGGTTTCCCGGCGACCGTGTTCCTGCCGACCGGCAAAGCGGGCGGACGAGCCGACTGGGATATCCAGTTCGGGGAGCCTGCGCCGTTGCTGGGGTGGGAGGACGTAGCGCTGCTGCGTCATGCTGACGTCAGCATTGGCTCACACGGCCACTCTCATACGTCCCTCCCGGCGCTCGCCCCGGAGATGCAGGTGCGCGAGCTTGCCGGGTCCCGGGCGGAACTGAGCCATCGCCTTGGTCAGCAGGTCACGGGCATCGCCTATCCATTCGGCGAACACCATCCCGCACTGCATCGCGCGGCTCGTCAGTGCGGTTACAAGATCGGCGTGACCTGTGACCCGGGCTGGGTGTCACAGAATGCGGACCCGCTCGCTTTGCCCCGCATAGAGATTTTCGGCGACCTGCCGCTCGAAGGATTCGCGAGCCTATTGGGCGTGGAGAGCTGACCGCCGGGTCAGGGTTCCGCAATCGCGAACCGTGGTCCGCGCATTTCGGCGGCCGAAGCAGGGTCTGATCGGTTTTTCAGCGGGTGATGAAAATCCGATATCGCCTTGGGAACCTCGCTTGCCATGATCCTGACCGCCTGCACCGGCGCGCGCCGCGCCATGATCGCGAACAACCCCGGAAGGTAGCGCGGCTGTCCCAGTTGGACCGCCCTGCGTACCAGCCAGCGCGAAAAGCGGTCGAATCCGGTCGCCATCTCGGCGCGCTTGTCCGGATGGCGTGTTCCCATCTCATCCAGCACCAGCAGCCAGGACCGGAGCATACGCGGCAGATCGCTCGACATATTTCCGTCTATGTAACGATATCCGATGAAATAGCCGGGTGCGAGCGCGAAACGGTGATGCTCGGCCACGCGGCAGTAGAACAGGATATCCTCGCACCCCTGCGCACCGGCTCCTCGCAGGCCGGGCTCGAAGCCACCCGCGCTTTCCAGTGCCTGCCGCGTGACCATGACGGAGCTGCCGTTGCCGATGAAGTTACTGACAAGGAGCCGGGAAAGAACATCGCCCTCCCATTCCTCGCCCGGCCATTGCAGTGTGATGCGGCTATCGCCATCGATTATCACGTACCAGCTATAGACAAGGTCCACGTCGGGTTTTGCCCGCATCACCGCAAGCTGTTCCGCCGTTTTTTCGGGCGACCACAGATCATCCGCGTCAACGAAGCTGAAGACGTCGCCCCGGCCCATGCGCCAGCCGGTATTGCGGGCGGCCGCGACACCGGCATTGTCCTGCCGCACAACGCGCAAACGATTATCGTCCGCGGCGTGACGGGCGGCTATGTCCGCGGTGCCGTCACGAGATCCGTCGTCCACCACGATGATCTCCAGGTTCCGGTGCGTCTGGGCCCGGACGCTGCGCAACGTCTCGTCGATCGTGTCTTCGGCATTATAGGCAGGCACCACAACCGTCACCAGCGCGTCCGCCAGGATCGAAGGTCGCCCGTTCATGCCCGGTGTGGACCCGGCCAGCCGCTCCACAAACTGGGTTCATGAGGGGAATACCGGTACTCGTGTGCCATATGGCCATGCTGTCCGCCAAGTTACCCATAAAAGCAAGATGAACGGACAGGAAAATCCGCCATATGCCGTTCATGTTTTCAGGGCTAAGGCTTGGCGCTTCGGCGAATGAGGTTGCGCATGGGCAGAAAAAGCGAAGGGCATACAACAGGCAGTCAGAGCCCCCTCGTCGGTATAACCAAAACGGGCATATGGGGCTGGGCCTGCACCCGATGATCCTCCGTCCATTTTTCTTCATCGGCGCTGCCATGCTGACGGCGTGCAGCTCCGGCCCAGGCTATCGCCCGAAATCTGCCGCCGATCTCGGGGTACCCGAAAGCTGGTCGGTGGACGCCGCGCCCGGCCAGCCGCAACTGACGCAGTGGTGGAACAATTTCCAGGACCCGGCGCTGACGCGCCTGATCGAGGATGCGGCGGCCGCCAATCTTGACGTTGCCCAGGCGGTCGCGCGCCTGCGCCAGGCGCGTGAGGCGCTGGTCATCAGCCGGTCGGACCTGTTCCCCAGCATCGGCGCCTCCGCCGGCTACAATCGTTCTGAAACGTTGAAGGGAGCGAGAATACGGACCGGGGACGCCGACAGCTTTTCTGCGGGTCTCGATGCGAGCTATCAGGTCGACCTGTTCGGCGGCACAAGAAGCGCGATCCGCGCCAGCCGTGCCGATTATGAGGCGGCGACGTTCGACTATGCCACGGTCCTTCTGTCGGTCGAGAGCGAGGTTGCGCGCAACTATGTGCTGGCGCGCGCTTATCAAGCGCTGCTCGACAACGCCCGGGCCAGCCTCGCCCTTCAGCAAGACAATCTGGAAATCGCCGGGTTCCGTGTACAGGCAGGACTCGTGTCGTCGATCGACCAGGAACAGGCGCGGGCCAGCGCCGCCCAGACCGCTGCCGCGATTCCGGGGATCGAGGAACAGTATAACGCGGCGCTGTCGCGTCTGGGCGTACTCACAGGCCAGGCTCCCGGCGCTGTGAAGCCGCTGCTCTCCGACCCCCGGCCAATTCCACAGGGACCGCAGGGGATCGCAACCGGCATCCCTGCCGACATTTTGCGGCAACGCCCCGACGTGCGCGCCGCAGAACGAACGCTGGCTGCTGCAACGGCTGACATCGGTGTTGCGCGAGCGCAGCTCTTTCCCGCTCTCAGCATCGGCGGCAGCATCGATAGCAATGCGGGCGCGCTCAAGTCTCTGTTCGACACGGTCACCGGCAATATCTTCGCCACGCTGGGTCAGGCGATCTTTGACGCGGGCCGACGCGGCGCGCAGGTGCGGGCAAGCAAGGCCGCAGCGGAGGGGGCGTTGGCCGCCTATAAGCTGACTGTCCTGCAGGCGCTGGAAGACGTCGAGAACGCCGTCATCGCACTCGATGCGGCGGCAGAGCGTGAGCGCCAATATGCCATCGCCCACGACGCCGCGCTTGCCTCGGCGCAACTCGCACGCAGCCAGTATCGCTCCGGCCTGACCGATTTCACCACATTGAACACGCAGGAAGCCGCTCTCATCTCTGCGCGAAACGGGCTGGTTCAGGCTCGCTCCGACAAGGCAACCGCCCTTATCGGCCTTTACGTTTCACTTGGCGGCGGATGGGGCGAAGGCGCCCCGCACACAGCGCCCGTGAAGCAGCTACCGGATGGAAAATAACGCAATGGCCGAACAGGAACCCGACGATTTTCTTGGCACGAAGCCTCTGCCCTTTTGGCGCAGGCGCGGCACGCTTATCGCTGTCGGCCTGGGCATATTGCTGCTCCTGCTGCTGGCCGTTCAATGGTGGGGCGGCGAGGCGGAGGCCGGCTATGCCACCGCCGAGGTAACACGTGGGGACCTCGTTTCCACCGTATCGGCGACGGGCAAGCTGGCGCCGACCAACCAAGTCGTGGTCGGTTCCCAGCTTTCCGGGCAGATCATCCGCGTGCTGGTCGACGTGAACGACCGGGTCGCGCGGGGCCAGCCACTTGCAGAGATCGATCCGGAACAGCTCGACGCACAGATCCGGCAGAACCAGGCCCAGCTTGCCGCCAACCGCGCGGCGGTCGACCAGGCCCAGGCAACCCTCGCCCAGGCCCAGGCGCAGCTTGCGCGCCTGACGGAGGTCTACCGCTTGTCGAACGGCCGCGTGCCTTCGCAAACGGAGATGCAGACCGGCCGTGCCGATGTGCTGCGCGGACGTGCCGCGGTCAACGTGGCGCGTGCCAATGTCGTGGCGAGCGAGGCCAGCCTTGCGCAAATCCAGACGCAGCGTGCTCGGGCGGTCATCCGATCGCCCGTCTCGGGCGTCGTGCTGGCGCGGCAGGTCGATCCGGGCCAGACGGTCGCGGCCTCATTCAACACTCCGACGCTATTCGTGATCGCCGAGGACCTTTCCCGCATGAAACTTCAGGTGTCGATCGATGAGGCCGACGTCGGAGAGGTCAAGGCAAGGCAGAAGGCACGTTTCACCGTCGACGCCTTTCCCGGACGGACCTTCCCGGCGGCGATAGAGCGCGTCGCCGTCGGCTCCAACCTGTCGGCTCAGACCGCGACCGCCTCCAGCAGCACCAGCGCCACCGCATCGACCGGTCAGGTCGTTTCCTACGCCGCCGACCTTTCGGTGGCCAACCCGACGCTGGAACTGCGCCCCGGCATGACCGCGACGGCCGATATCATCACGTCCAGCAGGCGGAATGTGCTGCTCATTCCCAACGCTGCGATGCGATTCGAGCCTAGTGCACCGGCCGGCGCGCAGCGAGGGCAGCCGAGCGGCATCGCCGGGCAGCTCACCTATCGGCCGAGGCGCGGTGACAACAGCCAGAAGAGCGCCAGGCGGAGTCGCGGCGCGATTCAGCGGATCTACGTGCTCGGCCAGGATGGCGAGCCCAGGCCCATCGAAATACGCACCGGCGACAGCGACGGCATGCGTACGCAGGTGTTGTCCGGGGATCTGAAACCCGGAATGGAAGTCATAACCGGGCGGCTGTCCGGCGGTGAGCGAAAGGGAGGCTGAGGCGGCCATGGCCGAGGCCCCACTCATTTCCCTTCGCGGTGTCACCAAGACGTACGGCACCGGCGCGACCGCGTTCCAGGCGCTGCGCGGCATCGACCTGGATATCACACCGGGTATGTTCGCGGCAGTCATGGGACCGTCCGGTTCGGGCAAATCGACGCTCATGAACATTTTGGGTTGCCTTGATGTGCCGACGTCCGGCCGGTTCCTGTTCCGGGGCCACGCGGTGGAAAGGCTCAACCGCGATCAGCGCGCGCTGATGCGCCGGAAATATCTCGGCTTCGTCTTTCAGGGCTTCAACCTGCTGTCGCGGACCACGGCGCTGGAGAACGTGGAGTTGCCCCTGCTCTATCGCGGAGATGATCGTGCGCTCCGGCGCGAGGCGGCGATGAATGCGCTCGACCAGGTCGGATTGAAGGACTGGTGGGACCACACACCGGCGGAATTGTCGGGTGGCCAGCAGCAGCGCGTGGCGATCGCCCGCGCCATCGTCACCAGTCCGGACGTCCTGCTGGCCGATGAACCCACCGGCAATCTCGACAGCGAACGGTCGGTCGAAATCATGAAGCTGCTGACCGATCTGAACCGCGCGCACGGCATCACCGTGCTGATGGTGACGCACGAACCCGACATGGCGGCCTTCGCGCAGACAGTCATTCATGTAAGCGACGGCGTGATCGGGCGGATCGAGCACAACCGTCACGGCGCGGCGGAGCCTGTCCGCTGATGCTCGGCACGGTCCTCCTGCTCGCCCTGCGTTCCATTCGCAGGCACGTGCTGCGGTCTTTCCTTACGGTGCTCGGCATCGTCATCGGCGTCGCGGCGGTGGTGGCGATGGTGACGCTGGGGAAGGCCACGACGGCCGCGGTACAGTCGCAAATCGCGGCCTTGGGCACCAATGTTCTTCAGGTCCGGCCTGGACAGGGCTTCGGGCGCGGCGGCGGCGGGCCTCGCCCTCCGGAGTTCGAGATGTCGGATGTCGAGGCGATTCGCCAGCAGGTCACGGGCGTGACCAACGTGGCGCCACAGGAGCCCAGAGCCGCCACCGCGATATTCAACGGGGCGAACTGGTCGACCACAATCACCGGCACCACAAGCGCCTATTTCGCGGTTCAGCCCTGGCCGCTCACCGCGGGCCGCATCTTCACGCCGGCGGAGGAAAGCGCAGGCAAGGCCGTGTGCATCCTGGGTTCGACGGTAGAGGGCAATCTGTTCCGGTCCCAGCCTGCGGTGGGCCAGCGCATGCGCATCGGCGATGTGAGCTGCGACGTGATCGGGACGCTGTCGCGGCGCGGGCAGTCCGGGTTCGGCGGCGATCAGGACGACACCGTGCTGATGCCCATCAAGACAGTTCAGCGGCGTTTTACCGGCAGCCCGGACGTCAGCTCCCTGACGGTCGGGGTCGACCAGAGCTACTCCACCGAACAGGTGCAATCGGCGCTCACCGATCTTCTGCGGGAGCGGCGCCATCTGTCGCCGTCACAGGACAACAACTTCAACGTCTTCGATACCAAGCAGATTTCGGACACCCTCACCGGAACGACGACGCTGCTCACCCGTATTGTCGCGGCCGTGGCCGCGATCAGCCTGATTGTCGGCGGCATCGGTATCATGAACATCATGCTGGTATCGGTAACCGAGCGTACGCGGGAGATCGGCATCAGGCTTGCCATCGGCGCGCTCGCGGGTGAGGTGCTGATGCAGTTCCTGGTCGAGGCCATCGTGCTATCCTGCATTGGCGGGCTGATCGGGCTGCTTCTGGCCCAGGTAGCCGTCGCTATTATCGCGCCGCTGATGCAGGTCCCCTGGATGTTCGACGTAGAGATCAACATGATCGCTTTTGGGATCTCGGCGATGATCGGGGTGATCTTCGGCTATTTTCCCGCGCGCCGTGCCGCCAGTCTCAATCCGATTGACGCCCTGCGGCATGAGTAGGCCTGTTACGCCCAATTTCTGGGCTTTTGCCGGAGCGATCGATAGCGAAGACGGCGCTTGAAACGGCTGTTGAGCTTGAAAATATTGGTCGGGGAGACAGGATTCGAACCTGCGACCCTCTGCTCCCAAAGCAGATGCGCTACCAGACTGCGCTACTCCCCGACGCGGTTCCGATGCCGGAATATGTGGTGGGCCCGGCAGGACTCGAACCCGCGACCTAGCCGTTATGAGCGGCCAGCTCTAACCAACTGAGCTACAGGCCCCACCGTCCAGCGCCGATAGCGCAGCTAGAGCGGCATTGGCAAGCGACTTGGTCCGTCGGCAACGCGCGGCGCCCGATATTTCAGCCGGAACAGGCAGCGATTACGTCTTCAAGACCGGCCGGCTTCACTCCGCGTTGCGCCAGATGGTCCAGCACCTCGTCCCACCATCGGTAGAAGCTTCGCAGCCCGGCCTCGTCACGGACATAGGGCGTGAAGCCGGGCGCAAGGCTGGGAGAGTGGAAGCTGAACATCAGCAGCCTGGCACCATCCGCGATCAGGCGGTCAACCCCCCGTAAAGCGTCGCGGACGCCGACCCCTTCGGGCGTCAATGGAACGCGTCGAAGAAGTTGGAAACGGGCGAGCGCCCCCGCAGCGGCGCCACCCCGTCCGACCAGCGGCCACAGACCCTCTCCCCACCTCCCCAATGCGCCGGTGAAAGCGGTGGAAAGTGGCAACTCAAGAATCGCTCCATCCGGTCCGGTGCGATAGGGCCGCACCGGCAACCCCGAAAAATCAGGGCCATGCTCCGCCCTGTAATCGAAACGTGGGCGGATAGAGCTGTCGACGTGAAAACCGAGATCGCGAAGAATGCGGCCGGTGTTCGCCCCCACGCCATAACGCCCCGCACGGAATGCGATCGGCGTTCGGCCGATCACTTCTACAAAACGGTCCCGTAAAGCGGTCAGCTTCGCGCGTTCCAGGGCTTCGGGCAGATTTCCGGCGAAGCTGTTTTCGACACTAACGTCTTCCTCATGAGGCGGGGTGACCCAGGGGTGGCAGTGGACGCCCACGTCCGCCGTTCCCTCCGCCGCCCATTCAGCCAGCAGAGTGCCGCCTTCGGCGTCGTCGATTACTGGGTAGTCGGTGAAGTACAGGGGCCGCACCCCTGCCGCCGCGAAATAATCCTGCCCGGTCCGCATCGCGCCCACAATGGAGACCGAGTGGCTTTCCCGGTCAAATGGCGCGTTCCAGTCGAACTCCTCCTCCGTATCGACGGTCACCATGAAACGCGTGCCGAACGACGGGGAAAGGGTGACGAATTTCTCTACCACCGGCGGGGCACGCAGATCGCCGGAGTCAGGGTTGAAAAATGTCATGACCCTAGTGTCCCGAATCCGAAGTTCGCGGTATTATTGGGCTAGCACCGAGCGAACTTCGGATTCATACAGGGACACTAGCAACTTATTGTTTCCAGTGTGGTTTCGGATTTGAATTCGCTCCACCGCTAGCGGATATAATAATGCGAATTTCAAATCCACCACACTAGGACGATAGCACGAAGGCAACCCGGCGTCCGCCGCTGATCCGTCTGTTCAGGCGGTTTCGCCGTCCGCCAGCGAATCGGCGGCCGCGACCGGCAGCTCCAGCAGGATGCGTTCGCTTTCGATCCGCAGGCCCCCGCCCTGCGCCTGTGCCAGGCTGCGGACAAGCCGAATGGAAAAGCCCAGACCGAGCAGCGGCCCGTCCGGCCAGTCGCCATCGCTGCCATAACCCGGATCGAGCATTTCATGCTCCTCCAGGCCCCGCAGGCGGACGGGGCGATCGAAACCGACGATCAGCTTGCCGCCCGAACCATCCGGCTGATACCAGAGCGCACCCTGCACCGTTTCCTGATCTTTCCCCAGCGACACCAGCGTCCGCGCCAGATGCTGGACCATCCGCTCACACTGGACCGAATCCACGCCCGCACGCGGCAGATTGGCCGATATGGCGATCCTCAGCTTCGATTCCGCGCCGCTATTCCCGGCCTCCGGCGGGCCGCTCGGGTCATCGTCGTAAAGCGCACAAACCTGCTCTACGATCGCGCTCAGATCGACCGGCTCAGCCGGCGGCAAATGTTCGGGGCGAGACTCCTCGGCGCCCGCGCGCGCGGCAAGGTCTATTTCGTCAAAGGCCGCCAGCAATCGCCGGGCATCGACCAGGATATTTCCGGCAATCTCCCGGTAGTGGACGCCTGCGGGCCCGAAAAGCTGTTGCTCGATGATCTCGGCAAACCCCAATATCGCATTGAGCGGCGTACGCAGTTCGTGCACGAGCTGGCGCATGCCGTCGAACGAGGGCGTCCGGCCCGAGGTGTCCGGGCGGACTGGATGCGGCATCTCATGAATCAACGGTCGGCGAGCCTGGCCGCGATAACCCTGGAAACGACCGGAGCCAGGGTCGAAAAAAGGTACCCCGGACAACCGCCACTCCCCGGCATAAAGCCCCTCGGCGATGTGAAGACGGCCGTGCTGAAAGCTGCTCCGCCGGGCAAAGGCGCCCGCCACATGCCCGTCGGGGCCCGTTTCGGCCGGAAGGGCCGGTTCCGCGATCGACAATCCGATCAACGCCGTGCGGGATGCCTCTCCGACCCAGATCAACGTCCCTTCAGCATCGGTTTCGAACGGAAATGTGCGCAGGGTTCCCGTTGCATCGGTTTCCGTCGCTGCCGCGTCGGTTCCGCCATCCACGCTGCGAACCCGGTGCGTGCTGGTGAAACGTTCGATTTTCTCCACCAGCTGGCGAATCTGGCTACGCTCTTCCGCGCGCTGGGCGTCGTGAAGACCGGTCGCTTTCGGGGGCACCGAAGGTGCTTGACCGCCGGTCGTCGCAAGTTCCACACGCTGGTCGTTGGAGGCGGCCGGCGACGCAGCCAGAACAAGGTCAACCTGACCGAAAGCTTCCAGCGCCCGCCGTGTTTCCCGTCCGATGTCGCGCCGTGCGCGCAGTACGCCCCGCGCCGTCGGTCCCAGCCGCGACAGCAGAACCGGCCACAGCTGATCGGGCAGGCGAGCCCTTGCTATTGCCGCGGCGCACACCGCAGGCCGGTCAGTGGCGAAAAATTCGACCAGCGCGGGCGAACGCAGGCGGCTGCCCAGTTCCACGACGCTGGCGATCCGCTGCGCCTCGGTAAGTTCACTGCGCAAATCGCCAAGCCGAGCGACCAGGGCCACGCGATCTTCCTGACGCAGGGCATTTGTTCCAGGCTGGTCGTGCTGGGCGAGAATATCGACGCACTGCCGCCACAGACTTGCGGCGGCATGTCCGGTACGTTCCTCAACCGCCAGTACAGTCTGTGTCAGGTCATTGAAACGCACCCCGGTCTCCTCCGCCCCGCGACGGGGAATCCCTCACACGGCATCGTCCTTTCTAAGGAATTTCGCACGCTAGGAAAAGAGGCGTGCAGGACGCATTTCAGTTCGTCGCATAGTGGGACGGTTGCAATTTCTTGAAACAATATTATTACTGGTTGAGTTCAGGCGTAACATTTTATCCTCTTTCTGGACGCCGTCATGCTGGACAAAATCGATCTCGCGATACTCGCTCTCCTGCAGGAAGACGGCCGGATGAGTAACGTCGAACTGGCGCGCAGGGTCGGCTTGACCGCTCCGCCCTGCCTTCGGCGGGTCAAGGCGCTGGAGCAACGAGGCGTAATCCACGCTTATCACGCGGCGCTGGACGGCGCGGCGCTTGGCTATCCCATTACCGTGTTCGCGATGGTGAGCCTGAAAAGTCAGGCAGAAAGTGACCTCAAGGCATTCGAAGATCACGTGGCGACCCTGGCGGAGGTCCGCGAATGCCATATGCTCAATGGCGAGATCGATTTCATGCTTAAGGTCGTCGCGCGCGACCTTCAAAGCTTCCAGAGCTTCCTGACGTCACGCCTTACGTCCGCCCCGAACGTGGCCAGCGTCAAAACGTCGCTGACCATCCGCACCTCCAAGAACGAGCCCGGAGTTCCAGTCGAGCGCTGAGCCCTGTCCGTTCAGCGTGCGCCCGTCGTCGGCGCGCCGGAGGATGAACCTGCAGCCGCACCAGGAGCAGCGCCGCTGCGGACACGATTGGCATCGATCCATGCCGACCAAAATACCGCCACATCGCCCCACCGGCCCTTGGCCTGTGTCAGTGTCGTGCGCCCGCCGTCAAAATCGCCCGAGCGGGCGAGTGCTATACCCAGCCGGGCAGTCACCCGATCGGTATCGGCGACGCCCTTCTGGAGCGCGGTGCGATAGTAGGTCGCTGCCTGCCCATAGTCACCCGTTGCAAGCAGATCATCGCCCTTCCTTGCCGCGCTGGCCCCGCCCTGCTCCGCTGCAGCCTTGCCTGCCGATGGCTTGGCCGGGGGCGCACCCTTTGCTTTCTTCCCCTTCGCGGGACGCAAAAGCGCGGATGTGACCGGATCGCCGGCGGTGAGCCTGCCGGCGGCCTTTCCGGCCTCGATCACCGCCCGCGCCTCGGCGGCATATCCCTGCGCTGCGGCGAGCGATGCATAAGCCTGATAGTCCCGTTCGCTGGCCATCGCGCCAGCCGCAGCCTGCAACCGGTACAGGTCGAGTTCGGCTTCTTTCTCCGGCTGGGCTCCGGCCATATATGCCGCAATGGCGCTGCGCCATGCAGGCGCGCCCAAATCCTGATCGCCGAGCTTGGCTGCGCTGGCGTTCGCCAGTGCCGTCCAGTCTTTGCGGGTATAGGCAAGGGATGCGGCACGATCATACCAGCTGACGGGCACAGTCTCGCCTGACTGACGCCGCGCGGCGATGGTTTCACCAAGCACCCTAGCCGCATCGTCGAGCTTTTTCCGCCGCACATAGCTTTCGACCAGCAGCAGCGACGCGCGCGGTGACGTTTCTCCCAGCGATCGCGACCTCGTGAGATAGGCGATCGCCTCGTCCACCGCATTGGCCTGCCACGCAAGATAGCCTGCAATATGGTTGAGATGCGCGAGCTGCCCGTCGGGCGCCGCTCCGCTGTCCAGCATCTGCCGGATAGACTGCCGCTGCGCGGCCATGTCGCCGCGCTTTACCGCCAGCTCCAGCGCCAGCGATGCCGCCATGTACCTCTCGAGCGGACTGGCGGCCGGAAGCGCCGACACCGCGCTGCCCGCCGCGACAAGATCGCCCGCGTCGAGATAGGAACGCGCCTGGCCGATTGCTGCGCGGAACTTCGGCGACGCGGCCAGCGGCGTTTGGGCGAACGCCTGCTCGCCCAATGCTCCAGCACAGACGAGGGACCCAACAATCGCGACACATCGGCTGATGCTGATCACTGAACCCTCTTTCTTCTTGCAGAACTTATATGGGTCCGACGGCCCGACCTGGGCGGCCAGGGACGGCCACCCAGTTCGTGTCGTTGGATCAACTCGCGGCCGGTGCGGCCGAAGCCTGTCCTGCCGCCTGGCCCTCAAGCCACTTGCTCCAATATTGCGCGATTTGTCCGCGCGTGCCGCCGGAGACTTTCGCAAAAGACTGCCTCGCTGCAGCTGTGTCGCCGGCAAGCGCCTGGGCGATGCCAAGCCGGGTGTTTATTTCGGCAACGTCGACAGAACCCTTTTGAAGCGCGAGCTGGAAAAGTTGCGCCGCCTTCGCATAATCGCCGTAACCGAGATAGGCGTCGGCAGTAGCCGCCGCTATCCTGCCGGTGGCGGACTTGCCCGCATCGCGTTCTGCGACGGCGAGCGACGCCTTGTCACCCGCAATTTTCTGCTGCGCGACAGTATAGAAATCGGCACCGTCGCCGGAACCCAGCACACCCTTCGCCCGGCCCTTGTCTATCGCCGATTTCACCTCGCCGAAGATGCCCGTCTTGAATGCCATTTCGGCATATTCAATATAGTCGGGCTTGATCGCGAGACCGCCCGAAAGGTTCATCAGCCGTAGCAGGTCCAGATTTTCGCGGTTGGTCATCGCCGGGTTGTTGCGCTGGACCACGCGTAACACGGTACGCAGATTTTCTCCGCTGGGCTGAGCATTGAACGCGAGGTTCGCCCATTCCCCTGTCTGAGGAAGATCTGCCGCCGCGGCCTTGGAAACAGCGATCTGATACCATTGAGGGGGAACGGACTGGCCCGCAGCCTTCATCGCATCAATGCCCTTCTGGAACATGTCCAGCCCCCGAACGATCTCCGCCTTGTTGGTTCCGCCTTTGGCCCAGATCGCCTGAGCGAGGATGGGATAGACCTGGTCGGGCCTGTACCCGGTTGCCTGCGCTTTTTCGGCATAGCTGATGGCCGCATCATAATTTTTCGCGCCCAGTTCATTGTTCGCGACGATGGTGTTGAATTGGCCAAGCTGGTCCTGCGGCACGAAGCCACTCTCCAGCATCCCCTTCAGCGCCTCGTTCTGCATTCCGGAGTCGCTTGCCAGAATGCTGAGGTTGAGCAGCAGGCTGTTATACTGGTACTGGTCGTCCTTGCTCTGAATGGCTGCCTTGGCCACTGGCAACGCTGCCCAGGCTGCCGCGACGTCCTTCTTGTTGATCGCCTCGTTCAACTGGCTGATGGGCGCGATGAAGCCCTTGCTCAGGTTGAGCTTCGGGGCCTTCGCGGCTTTCTCCTTGGCCATGGCCGACGGCGCGGATACCCCAAAAGACGTGCCGCCCAGGGCAAGCATGAATCCGAGTACAACCGGCGAAACAAAACGCATATTCCATCTCCTTTTGCGCCGGATCGGCCGGCATGACGAGGACCTGCCCGCAACCGCGGCGCTAGCAGGACCTGCGTGAATGGTTTTTGAACGTGGCGCGCTATAGCCCGCCTAACCGCTGATGTCATGTGCGGACCCGCTGATGTCGGATAACATGATCGCAGGTGCCCAAAAGACGACGAACTGAAGAGAGTGCCCCGCTCGCATCGGGTGTTGCGGGAGGGGTGACATAAGGATGTGAAGGAGCTAGGACGGCCGTACATCCTGTCCCAACCAAGCCGAAAAGAGACTCGCCTTGACCGACGAGACGCTCCTCGCCGAGCCTTCCGATATAAGCCCCATCGACATCGTCGATGAAATGAAGTCCAGCTATCTGGATTATGCGATGTCGGTCATCGTTTCACGCGCCCTGCCGGACGTTCGGGATGGCCTGAAGCCCGTACACCGCCGCATCCTGTTCGGCGCGCACGAACAGGGCTTCACCCACAACAAGGCCTACCGCAAATCCGCGCGCATCGTCGGCGACGTCATGGGTAAATATCACCCGCACGGCGACAGCTCGATCTATGACGCCCTTGCGCGCATGACCCAGGACTGGTCGATGCGGGTTCCCCTTATCGACGGACAGGGCAATTTCGGATCAATGGACCCGGATGCTCCTGCGGCCATGCGTTATACCGAGGCGCGGCTAGCCAAGGTCGCCAACGCCTTGCTCGACGATCTGGACAAGGACACCGTCGACTTCACCCCCAATTATGACGGGTCGGAGCGCGAGCCTCAGGTGCTTCCCGCCCGCTTTCCCAATCTGCTGGTGAACGGCGCGGGGGGCATCGCCGTCGGGATGGCGACGAATGTTCCGCCACATAATCTTGGCGAGGTTCTGCGCGCGTGCATCGCGACGATCGAAAACCCGATGATTTCGCTCGACGAGTTGACACAGATCGTTCCGGGTCCGGACTTTCCCACCGGCGCGCTGATCCTCGGCCAGTCCGGCGCGAGAAGCGCCTATACCACCGGGCGCGGCTCCATCATCATGCGCTCTCGCCACGTGGTCGAGGAAGGGCGCGGCGATCGCCGGTCTATCGTCCTCACGGAGATTCCCTACCAGACTGGCAAGAACGGCCTTGTTGAAAAGATAGCCGAAGCCGCGAAAGACAAGCGGATCGAGGGCATATCCGATATCCGTGACGAATCGAACCGCGAAGGCGTACGTATCGTCATTGACCTGAAACGCGACGCTACTCCGGACGTGGTGCTCAACCAGCTCTGGCGGCACACGCCCGCCCAGTCGTCATTCCCCGCGAACATGCTCGCGATCAGGGGCGGCAGGCCGGAACTGCTGAACCTCAAGGACATCATCGACGCGTTCATCAAATTCCGGGAAGAGGTGATCAGCCGCCGTACCAAGTTCGAACTCAACAAGGCGCGGGAACGTGCCCACATCCTGCTTGGGCTGGTTCTGGCCGTCACCAATCTCGACGAGGTCGTGCGGATTGTCCGGGGCAGTTCCAGCCCCGCCGACGCGCGTGAGAAGCTGCTTGCCCGCGCATGGCCGGTGGCGGAGATCGCGCCCTATATTCGGCTGGTCGAGGCAATCGATCACGAGATAGAGGGCGATAGCTATCGCATGTCGGAAACCCAGGTGCGCGCCATTCTGGACCTGCGCCTGCACCGCTTGACCGCGCTCGGCCGTGACGAGATCGGAGCAGAGCTGCAACAGCTTGCCGCGAGCATCGAGGAATATCTCTCCGTTCTCGCCAACCGGGCAAAGCTCTATGCTGTCATGCGCGAGGAGTTCGAGGCGATCGAGGCGGAGTTCGCCACCCCCAGGCGGTCGACCATCGCCCCCGCCGCCGACGGGATCGAGGATGAGGATCTGATCGAGCGGGAGGACATGGTCGTCACCGTGACCATGCAGGGCTATATCAAGCGGACGAGCCTTGACAGCTTTCGTGCGCAAGGACGGGGCGGCAAGGGCCGCGCCGGGATGGCGACCAAGGAAGAGGATGCCGTCACCGCGCTGTTCGTCACCTCGACGCACACGCCTGTGCTGTTCTTCTCGACAGCCGGCAAGGTCTATCGCCTCAAGGTATGGCGCCTGCCGGAAGGAGGCCCGGCCACGCGAGGGCGACCGATGATCAATCTTCTGCCGCTGGCTGAAGGCGAGACGATCCGGACCGTGCTTCCCTTGCCAGAGGACGAGGAAAGCTGGAAGGACCTCCACGTCATGTTCGCGACCGCGAACGGAACCGTCCGCCGCAACAGCATGGATGCCTTTTCCAATATCCCGTCGAACGGCAAGATCGCCATGCGCTTCGACGAAGGCTCGGACGATCGCCTTATCGGCGTATCGCTCCTGACCGAGGATGACGATGTGCTGCTCGCATCGCGCGAGGGCAAGGCGATCCGCTTCGCCGCAACCGAGGTGCGCGAATTCCAGTCCCGGACCTCCACCGGCGTGCGCGGGATGACGTTGAAGGACGGCGACGAGGTAATCTCGCTCTCCATTCTCCATCGTGTGGGCACGGCGCAGGAGGAACGCGAGACTTACCTTCGCTTCGCCCCATGGAAAGCGGAGAGAGAAGGCGAACCGCAGATGAGCGCGGAACGCTTCGCCGAGTTGGAGGCGCGTGAGCAGTTCATCCTGACCGTTTGCGCCAATGGATATGGCAAGCTGTCATCGGCCTATGAGTACCGGCGCACGGGACGCGGCGGCCAAGGCATCGTCAACATCGACAATGTGGCCCGCAACGGACCCGTCGTCGCCAGCTTCCCCGCGACGAAGGACGATCATCTCATGCTGGTCACCGATCAGGCGAAGCTGATCCGCATGGGCTTGGGCTCCATGCGCGTGATCGGGCGCGGAACCGCGGGCGTGCGCCTGTTCAATGTTGCCGATCAGGAGCATGTCGTTTCGGCGGCGAAGATCGAGGACAGCGGCGAGGAGGATGAAAGCAGTCTCGTCGTGCCCGACATGCCGGAAGCATGAGCGATCTGTTCGCGTTCAAGATCCTGACCCGGGAGCAATGGGAGCAATTCCGGGCGGACCGGGTGTTCACCGGCGCCCCGGTCGATAGGGCGGACGGCTTCATTCACCTGTCGGCGCGCGATCAGGTCGCCGAAACGCTGGCCAGGCATTTCGCGGGGCAGGACGACCTCGTCCTCGCGATGATCGATCTGCCCGCACTGGGCGATGCGGTGAAATGGGAGGTGTCACGCGGCGGCGCCCTCTTCCCGCACGTTTATGCGCCGATACCGCTGAGCGCGGTTACCACGAACGCGAAAGTTCGCCTGGATGCCGATGGAAGGCACATCTTGCCGGCAGGGTTCTGAACGCCCCTTCTCTGACATCGCTGCGGTACGGCAGCCTACCGCAAGGTGGGAACCTAAAACACTACAAGGCTTTTTTATTCCTGACAGGGATGATCGAGGAGAAGGATGTCATGCGCAGATTTCTTTTGATCGCGGCCCTGCTGACCGGGACGTCTTTGACGGCCGGGTGCGGGACCCTGGTCGGCGCGGGTGTCGGCGCGGCAGGCGGCGCAGGCGTGGCGGCTGCAACTGGCGGCGACGTTGAGGAAGGCGCGGCCGTCGGCGGCGTCGTGGGCGGAGTCGTCGGCACCGTCGCTGACTGAAGAACCCCGGAGAGGGCGCGCGCCCCCTCGCCTTTCCGCCCGACCAAGGTTATTGCCGCGGAATGGCATATCAAGTTCACATCATCGGCGGCGGGCTCGCCGGGTCGGAAGCCGCCTGGCAGCTCGCTCAGGCCGGTGTAAGCGTGCGCCTGTCCGAAATGCGTGGGGGTGGCGACACCACCCCCGCACATCACACGGACGGGCTGGCGGAACTCGTCTGTTCAAACAGCTTTCGGTCCGATGACGCGCAAAGCAACGCGGTCGGTTTGCTGCATCAGGAGATGCGCGATCTCGGCTCGCTCGTGATGAGCGAGGCGGGCAAGGCAAAGGTTCCCGCCGGGTCGGCGCTTGCGGTTGACAGGGATGTATTTTCGCAGGGCGTCACGCGCGCGCTTCAGGAACATCCCGGTGTCACCGTAGCGCGGGAGAGAGTCGACATCCTGCCCGATCAAGGCCTGACCATCGTAGCCACCGGCCCGCTGACCGCGCCCTCGCTGGTCGATAGCGTAGGGGCCGCCACCGGGCTGGAGAGCCTCGCTTTCTTCGATGCCATCGCACCCATCGTCTATCGCGACAGCATCGACATGAGCGTCTGCTGGATGCAGTCGCGGTGGAACAAGGGGGAAACGAAGGACTATATCAACTGCCCGATGGACCGCCCGCAATATGAGGCGTTTGTCCAGGGCCTGCTGGACGGGCCCAAGGCAGAATTCCGGGAGTGGGAGAAGGACACGCCATATTTCGAAGGGTGCATGCCGATCGAGGTGATGGCGGCGCGGGGCGTGGATACCTTGCGTCACGGGCCGATGAAACCGGTCGGCCTCGACGATCCGCGCACGGGGCGCTGGCCCTATGCGGTGGTGCAACTGAGGCAGGACAATCAGCTTGGTACATTATGGAACATCGTGGGGTTCCAGACGAAGCTGAAACATGGGGCGCAGGTCGAGCTGTTCCGTACCATACCGGGGCTGGAAAATGCGCAGTTCGCGCGGCTGGGCGGCCTGCACCGCAACACGTTCCTACAGAGCCCCAAACTGCTCGATCCAACACTGCGCCTGAAGTCGGCGCCGCATATACGTTTCGCGGGTCAGATCACGGGATGCGAGGGCTATGTCGAAAGCGCCGCCATCGGCCTTCTCGCCGCCCGTTTCGCCATTGCCGAGCTGGCCGGCCGCCCCCTCTCCCCTCCGCCGGTAACGACGGCGCTCGGCGCGCTGCTCTCCCATGTGACCGGCGGGGCGGACGCGGAACAGTTCCAGCCGATGAACGTGAACTTCGGCCTGATGCCCCCGCCTGACGAGCGGGTCAGAAAAAAAGACCGCAAGCTCGCCTATACCGCCCGAGCCCGTACCGATTTTGGCCAGTGGATGCGTGAGGAAAGGCTGTTGGAACCGGCCTGAAAGTCAGCAGCTGCATTTGGGCCTGGGCGCGGGCTTGGGCGCCGTGGTCGCGAATTCAGGGCGCGTGAGCCTGCCGTCGCGGTTCGCGTCCGCCCCGGCGAAACGGTCGGACGTCCTGACCGCCCATTCTTCGAACGACAACAGATTGTTGCGATCCGTGTCCAGCTTCCTGAACTCATCCGTGCGGGTGGAGAGCATCTCCGTGCGGGTTATGATGCTGTCGCGGTTGGCGTCATACCGGCCAAAGCGCTTCGCCTCCCGATCCTCCGCCAGAGCCTCCGGCGGCATGGGCGGGGCGGCGCCGACAGCATCGGGATCGCCCATGGGGAGCGTATCGGCGGGGATCGCCGGTGGCGCCGAAGGAGGGGCGGCGGGCTGCTGATCGCGGGCCTGCCCCTGCCACCAGAAAAGCCCGCCAGTGGCAAGCAACAGGGCGCAGACCGCCCCCGCAACAAACCGGCCCATATTTCCGTCCCCCTGCATCGGCACTGACTTATCGCCGGAACAGCTGCGCACGCAACAGCCGAAGATAGAGCCCCGGCGTCAGATCGGCGGGCGCGCCCATTCCCCGCGCGATGTCGCGCCGCGCCACCGCCGCCATCATCGCCAGCATGCGCGGCAAACATGTGGGAGAGCACAAAGCATCGCGCGCCAGCGCGATCGCCTGCGCCGACAGATCGGCGTCGCTTAAGTGCCCCGCAAGATCCCACAGCGCCCAGACACGCCCCGCGCTTTCCGCAAGGCCTCCCGATGCGGGATCGAACGCCGCGAACAGGCCGCCGCCCCGCCCACGCGCGTAAGCGGAAAGCATCGCGTCGGGATCGGCCCCGTCGAACAGGATCAGTTCTTCCCAGCCATCGACCATCGCCACCAGATGCGGCCTCATCCCCGCAAAGCCATCCAGCGCGCGCAGCGCATCCATCTCGGGCGAGCGATGTTGCGGCAGCGCCGTTTCCGCCAAGAGGCCGTCCCGCCACCAGGCAAGCCTGATCTGCGCCATGACCGGCTCGTGCGCGCTGCGCGCCACCTGGGCGCAGGCGTTGTCGAGAGTGAAGAGGCAGGTTGCCCGCCCGGCGGCGCGGCCCGCCGCAGCAATGAGGACCCGCTGAAGCGGCGAAATCTGCGGCATAGCGGCCGCGCGGTAACGCTTTGCTAAGGATGGGGCAACACGAATTGTTAAGCGGGGATGGCTAATTGTGCAGGTAGGTCCGGGTGTGACCCGACAAAACCGGCCGGCGTGTAACTTTGGGCCGCTGTTGGGCCTCGGCATGGCAGGTGGGAAACGAGGATGAAGAAGCGCTTTCTGTCACGATTGCGGAACTCCGAGTCTGGCAATGCCCCTCATGCAAAGCGCTTCGCCATGCCCAAGCTGAGCACCTTTTTCAGAAGGCTGTCAAAGGATTGTGGCGGGAATATCCTGATGATCACGGCGGCTGCGCTTCCGCTGGTGATGGGAAGCGCCGGGCTTGCAACCGATACAATTCAATGGACCTTGTGGAAGCGCCAGTTGCAGCGCACGGCCGACTCTGCTGCTATTGCCGGGGTCTACCAACGCGCAACCGATAGCGGCGCAACCAGCAAAGTATCGACCGCCGTGTGCCATGACATCAGCCTGAATCTGCACACGAATATGTCCTTGCTGACTCCCAATCCCTGCACAGGTGGCGCACCCTCGTTTCCTGCGGACGAGCTCAATGCGACGAATAAAGTCACCGTGACGCTGAAAGTTCAGCAGTCGCTCCCCTTCAGTTCTATGTTCCTCTCCACTCCGCCGACCATCACGGCGACCGCGACAGCCGCAAGCGTTTCTGCGGGAGGGAGCGCCTGCGTCGAGGCGCTCGCCACTAGCGGGACCGGCATCTACAACAACGGCAACACGACGGTCAAAGC
>DASULD010000176.1:0-11591 GCA_036278355.1 Sphingobium sp. | reverse complement strand
CGGCCCGATATATTGAGTCGCTATTCGGTGCGGATGGAAGCCGCGAGGGCCCATTTCCCTGTCCTGCTCTCCAACGGCGACCCGGTAGCTTCCGGAGACGGCGACAACGGACGGCACTGGGCGGAGTGGAACGACCCGTACCCGAAACCCTGTTACCTGTTCGCGCTCGTCGCCGGCGACCTCGCCTGTAATGCCGACACATTTACCACCATGAGCGGCCGGCAGGTGAAGCTAGGCATCTGGGTGCGTGACGAGGATCTGCCCCGTACCACCCACGCCATGACGGCGCTCAAGAGCGCGATGGCATGGGATGAGCGTGTTTATGGCCGCGAATATGACCTCGATGTGTTCAACATCGTCGCTGTCAGTGACTTCAATTTCGGGGCAATGGAAAACAAGGGCCTCAATATCTTCAACAGCCGCTACATCATGGTGGACCCGGATACCGCAACGGATTTCGACTATGACGCCGTTGAGGGCGTGGTCGCCCACGAGTATTTCCACAACTGGACCGGTAACCGCATCACCTGTCGCGACTGGTTCCAGCTGTCGTTGAAGGAAGGGCTGACCGTCTATCGCGACCAGTGTTTCTCCGCCGATATGGGCAGCGAAGCGGTGAAACGGATCGAGGATGTACGAACGCTGCGTGCTGCTCAGTTTCCGGAGGACAGCGGCCCGCTCGCGCATCCGGTGCGACCCGATTCCTATATGGAAATCAGCAACTTCTATACCGCTACCGTCTACAACAAGGGCGCCGAAGTGATCCGCATGATGGCGACGATCCTTGGTCCCGAGAGGTTTCGCAAGGGCACGGATCTTTATTTCGCGAGCCACGACGGGCAGGCCGTGACTTGCGAGGATTTCGTTACCGCGATGGAGGCAGGCGGCGACGCTGACCTCGGGCAGTTCCGGCTGTGGTACGCCCAGGCGGGCACGCCGCGCGTGGAGGCACGGCTGAGCCATGAGCCGGAAACGAAGTCAGTGACCCTGACGTTGCGTCAGTCGGTACCGGATACGCCCGGGCAGGCAGGCAAGCTGCCGATGGTGCTGCCGTTGCGTACTGCGCTGTTCGACCGGCAATCGGGCGCGCGGATAGAGGAGCAACTGCTTTTGCTGACCCAGCAAGAACAGAGCTTTCACTTTGCGGGCGTCAATGCTCCTCCGGTGCTCTCCATCAACCGGGGCTTTTCCGCCCCTGTGATCGTCGAAGTGCCGCGCGAGGCGGACGAACTGGCGTTCCTTTCGGCGCATGACGACGATCCCTTTGCCCGCTACGAGGCGATGCAACAGCTGATGGTCGGCGTGCTGATCAATGCGGTGGCCACGGGCACGCTCGAGGCTGGACCCGTGGTCGAGGCGGTACGCAACGCAGCGACCAATCCTACGCTGGACGACGCGTTCGTGGCCGAGACCGTTCGCCTGCCGAGCGAAGCCTATATCGGTGACCAGATGCTGGTGGTGGACCCGGATGCCATCCATGCCGCGCGTGAGCAACTACAAGCGGTCGTTGGAAAAGAACTCGAGCCGCTGTGGCGGGACCTGCACGCGCGATCGCGTCGGGGTGAATTCGCCCTGTCACCGGCAGACAAGGGTGCGCGCAGGCTGCGTAACATCGCGCTTGTTTTCATCATGGCCAGCGGCGCGGACGATGGGTGTCGCCTCGCGTTAGAGCAGTTCGAGACCTCCAACAACATGACGGAGCGGCAAGCTGCTCTTGCCGTATTGGCCAACCGGGACTGCCCCGAGAGGGATACCGCGCTGGAACAGTTTCATGAACGGTATAACCAAAACGCACTGGTGCTCGACAAATGGTTTCAGACGCAAGCGCTGGCATTTCATCCCGATACCGTCGGGATTGTATCGCGGCTTGCCAGGCACGCGGACTTCTCCCTCGTCAATCCCAACCGGGTACGATCCCTCTACGGCGCGTTCGGCGCAAATCAGTGGGCGCTCCACCAAGGGCAGGGCAGGGGGTACAGGCTGCTGGCCGACGCGATCATCGCGCTTGATCCTGTCAACCCGCAGACTGCGGCGCGTATGGTCCCGCCGCTGGGGCGTTGGCGCCGCTTCGACCAGGCGCGGGGCGCCCTGATGCGCGGGGAGCTGCAGCGTATACTGGAGCAGCCCGCGCTTTCGAAGGACGTGACCGAGCAGGTCAGCAAAAGCATCGCCGGTTGACCAAGCCAGTGAAAGGGATCGCGCCTAGGCGACCTTGCGGCTGAATTCGCCGGAGGCTTCGCGCAGCTTGTGCAGCATGCCTTGGACGGTAATGAAACCCTGCTCAAGATCGTCGATTTCGGACGCCACCACCTCCGTATCGCGGCGGATCGTGGCGACCGTACCGGACATGGAATCGGCGGCGAGTGCGGTTTCGTCGACAGCGGCGGTTATCATCGTGACCGTCTGGGCCTGTTGTTCCATGGCGACGCGAATGCGCTCGGCGCTGTCCTGAACGTCGTTGACAGTCTCACGGATGCGCTGGTTGGTGTCGACCGACTGTCGCGTTGAGTTCTGGATGGCGGCGATTTTGCCTGCAATATCGTCAGTTGCTCGGGCGGTCTGGCTCGCCAGCGATTTCACCTCCTGCGCCACGACGGCAAAGCCACGCCCGGCGTCGCCGGCCCGGGCCGCTTCGATGGTGGCGTTCAGGGCGAGCAGGTTCGTCTGACCCGCGATGTCGCGGATCAAGCCGAGGATCGATTCGATCGCCTTGGCGTGGTCGGACAAGGTTGCCGACATCGACACTGCCTCGCCGGCCTGCGTGCTGGCACGGTAGGCGACCTCGGCCGAATTCTCGACCTGCGCGCGCGTTTCCTCAATGGCACGGATGAGTCCGGCTGAAATCTGCGCTGCTTCCCGCATCGCCAGCGCGGACTGCTCGGCGGCTGCGGCAACTTCAGAAACCTTGTCGAGCATACCGCGGGTCGCCTCGGATGCATGTTTTGCCTGATCGCGCAATCCCTCGCCAAACCGCGACGCGTCGTCCACCTCGCCAACGATACGTTTTTCCATCAGTTCGCCATATTGCTGGCGTTCTTCAAACTCCGTGTGCGCGTCCCCTTCGGCCGCGAAAGAGGCGGTTATCTCTGTTTCGATGACGGCGATGCGCAGCAGCGTCCGCATCATTCGATGCCGAGCCTCGTCATCCGGTGCATGATGCCAGATCTTGTCGGCGATCCGGTCGTTCACGGCGCATTGGGCAACGAAAATCGGCTTCGTATTAACACTGTGTTGTCGCCCTCGGTGCATGCCGCTCTTTAGGAACTCAAGCCACTTGGCGCTGCCGAAGTCCGTAAATTTCAGTCGTAGATACCAGTCGACATTTTCGCGGAGCGTGACCAGCGTTTCTGGCGGGAAGTTGGTTTCCAGCTCCGTGCGCGAGACGTAGGTGTGGAAAAAACTGTCCGCGATGCTACGGTCGTTCTCGATCAGTGGCCAAATGGCAGCGACGTCCTGAGCCAAACGGCCCTGCGGATCGAATGGCGCGACGCGTTCCTGCACGTTCATTTCTGACGAAAGAATTTCAACTGCCGACATGGATGAATTTGTCCTGAGCTGTAAGTTTCACGCGCATGTGCAGGGCGACGGTAACCCGGTTCGGTTAACAGTTGATTATTACTCGCCTTAGGTCGGCCGCATGCCTGACGCTTGACGAAGCAACATAATTTGCGCGGCGGGAATCCTCGCGCTAAAGGGGCGTGATTCTGGCGATAAAGGGGACAGCGACCACTATGGCTCATGCAGGCAGGAGGCTGAAAAATCGGCCATTATCACCTCATTTGTCAATCTGGCGCTGGGGGCCACACATGCTGGTCTCCATCCTTCATCGAATTACCGGAGACGGTATGGCCATCGTCGGCGCGGTCGGTCTGGTTTGGTGGCTGGCCGCCGCGGCCGGCGGGCCGGATGCCTATCAGCTGTTCATGCAGGTTGCCTCCAGCCCAGTCGGCTACATCGTCATGATTGGCCTCAGCTGGGCGTTTTTCCAGCATATGCTTTCTGGCTTGCGGCATCTCGTGCTGGACATCGGCGCGGGCTATGAACTGGGCGTCAACAAGGCGTGGGCGACGGCAATACCCGTCCTGGCGCTCTTGCTGACGGGGGCGTTCTGGCTCTGGATTGTGGCGGGGAAGCTCTGATGGGTAACGGCACTTCCATCGGCCGCGTGCGCGGCCTCGGCTCGGCACGGTCGGGTACCCATCATTTCCTCCTTCAGCGCATCAGTGCGGTCAGCAATCTGGCCCTGGTGCTGTGGCTCCTGTTTTCATTCCTTCAGATGCCCGCGCTCGACCATGCGACCGTCACCGGCTGGCTCGCGCGGCCGGTGGTTGCGGTTCCGATGATGTTGATGCTGGTCAGCATCTTCTGGCATCTGCGTATCGGGCTTCAAATCCTGATAGAGGACTATGTGCATGATGAAGGGCTTAAATTCTTTGCCGTGCTGATGCTCAACTTCTACGCTATTGGTGCTGCCGCGCTCGGCATTTTCTCTGTCGCCAAAATCGCATTTACGGGGGGCGCGGCATAATGTCGGACGCATATAAGATCATAGACCATAGCTATGACGTGGTCGTCGTGGGCGCGGGTGGTTCTGGCCTGCGTGCGACGATGGGCAGTGCCGAGGCGGGCTTGCGAACGGCATGCATCACCAAACTGTTTCCCACGCGCAGCCACACGGTCGCGGCGCAAGGCGGCATTGCGGCGTCACTGTGCAACAACACGCCCGATCATTGGACCTGGCACATGTACGACACCGTCAAAGGGTCCGACTGGCTGGGCGATCAAGATGCGATCGAGTATATGGTGCGTGAGGCGCCGGCTGCGGTCTATGAATTGGAACATGCAGGCGTGCCATTCAGCCGCAACGCCGACGGTACCATCTATCAGCGTCCGTTCGGCGGCCATATGCAGAATATGGGTGAAGGCCCGCCGGTGCAGCGCACCTGCGCGGCAGCGGACCGCACCGGTCATGCGATGTTGCATGCCCTGTATCAGCAATCCCTCAAATATGACGCAGACTTCTTTATCGAATATTTCGCCATCGACCTGATCATGGAAAATGGCGCCAGCGGACCCGAGTGCCGTGGCGTCATTGCCCTGTGCATGGAGGACGGCTCGCTCCACCGCTTCAGCGCGCAGTCCGTGGTGCTCGCGACCGGCGGTTACGGCCGTGCCTATTTCTCGGCGACATCGGCCCACAGTTGCACAGGCGACGGCGGAGGCATGGTGCTGCGCGCGGGCCTGCCGTTGCAGGATCTGGAATTCGTTCAGTTCCACCCGACCGGCATCTACGGGGCGGGCGTGCTGATCACCGAAGGCGCTCGCGGTGAAGGCGGTTACCTGACCAACTCCGAAGGCGAGCGCTTCATGGAACGTTATGCCCCCTCGGCCAAGGATCTGGCGTCGCGCGACGTCGTGTCCCGTTCCATGGCGATGGAAATGCGCGAAGGGCGGGGCGTGGGTCCGAACAAGGATCATATCTACCTGCACCTCGACCATATCGACCCGAAGGTGCTGGCGGAGCGCCTGCCGGGCATCACGGAGAGCGGCAAGATCTTCGCGGGCGTCGACCTGACCCGTCAGCCGTTACCGGTTTGCCCGACCGTGCATTACAACATGGGCGGCATTCCCTGTAACTACCACGGACAGGTCGTGACCAAGATCGGCGACGATCCGGAAGTGGTTGTGCCCGGACTGTACGCGGTCGGAGAGGCGGCTTGCGTTTCTGTACATGGAGCCAACCGTCTGGGTTCCAATTCGCTCATCGATCTGGTCGTGTTCGGCCGCGCCACTGGTCTCCACCTCAAGGAGACGGTCACGCCGAATATGAAGCAAAGGCCGTTGCCCAGCGACAGTGCCGGACTTGCGCTTGACCGCCTCGATCACTTCCGCAACGCGAAGGGTGGTTCGCCGACGGCGGAAATCCGGCTTGAAATGCAGCAGACGATGCAGAAACACGCGGCGGTCTTCCGCGACACCGCGCTGCTTTCCGAGGGCGTGGAGCGGATGCACCAGGTCAACAAGCGCATGCAGGATGTGGGCGTTACAGACCGCAGCCTCATCTGGAATACTGATCTGGTCGAAACCTTGGAGCTTGATAACCTGATGGCGCAGGCGGTCTGCACGATGGAAAGCGCCAACAACCGCAAGGAATCACGTGGCGCTCACGCGCATGAGGATTTTCCAAACCGCGACGACGCCAACTGGATGAAACACACCGTGAGCTGGTTCGAAGGCTGGGGCGGTGGTGCCAAGGCCAGCGGTTCCGGTAAGGTGACTCTCGATTACCGGCCGGTGCATGACTATACGCTGACCGACGAAGTGACCTACATCAAGCCAAAGGCGAGGGTATACTGAGGGAGCGGGACGGCTTCTCTGCCTGATCCCAGCCAGCAGATTCCGCGACCGGACATCTGCGGCGGGCCCAGGTGAAAATTCGCGACGTCAAGATACCCGAAGCCTCCGCCCTGTACCTGCGCTTTGCCGTGGTTCCGGCCCCCCGCCTCGAACTACAGATTGCGTTCGAGGCGATGAACGCCGGCCGAGCGGGCGCGATGCTCTGCCTCCGGCGCGCCAGCTCCGGATATGTAGTGCCTCCCCGCCAGGGGGCAATCGTTACGCAATCCTGCCGAAAGTACGAGTAGCCCGACGACCGACGAGATGCGAGAACAGACCGACAAACGTTTGGATTGACGGGAACGGGCATGGATCTGGGACTCAAGGGAAAGAAAGTCATTCTCACAGGCGGCAGCCGCGGCATCGGCCGCGCGGCGCTGGAGATTTTCGCGGAAGAGGGCGCTGACGTTGCGTTCTTTTCGCGCAACCCTGATCAGGTTGCCGAAACCGTGACATCGCTTTCGCGCTATGGTGGAAAGGTGATCGGCGAGGCCCTGGACATGGGCGATCTCGACGCGTACGCCGCCTGGCTCCGGTCCGCTGCCGAACGACTGGGCGGCTGCGACATCTTCGTTCCAGGTGCAAGCGCTTCGGGCTCTGGTGCGACCGGAGACTGGGAAAGGTGCTTCAACACCGACGTTCGCGGTACAGTCATCGGCTGCGAAACGCTCGACCCCTTCCTCAGCGAATCCGCAGCGGGCGCCATCGTCATCGTCGGAAGCACTGCCGCCACCGAAACATTCCTGGTTCCCCAGGCTTTCAACGCGCTGAAGGGCGCGCTACTCGTCTATGCCAAGCAACTTGGCCAGGCCGTCGGCCCGAAGGGCATCCGGGTCAACGCCGTGTCGCCCGGACCCATCAAGTTTCAGGGAGGCAACTGGGAGGCTATCGGCGATGCGATGCCGGAATTGTTCGCTGCGACTGAAGCGCAGTTTGCGCTGGGCCGCTGGGGCGGCCCGGAGGAAGTGGCACGGATGATCGTGTTTCTCGCGAGCCCCGCCTCGTCCTATACCACCGGCACAAATGTCGTGATCGACGGCGGCTACACCAAACGGGTGCAGATATAGGGGTGTCGTATACGAGGCGTTTTTGAAGGGAATATGGGCGGTCGGGCAGATCGCGCCTTAAGCGTTTCCTTTTCTTGAGGAACGGCCGGGCTGGTTCGCTGGCCCCGTAACGTCCGATTTGTACATTTCGTTCGCCTTGCCCCCACTCTTACGTTACGGTATCCGCGATTCGTTCGCTTATTTTGGGGGCAATAGAGGAAGAGACGATGGACTGCGCCAGGTAGCGCCCGTCCCGTCATCTGTTCCGTAACATATAGCTCCCCAGATTTAGCGTCCTTGCTTTCATATCCTGAAGTGCCCGACAGCATCCAGGATGCGCCCCCGGACATCCCTTGCTCCGGGGGCGCTTATTCTCCGGCACCCGGACAGGGGCATCCGCTCCTCGAAAAGCATCCATTCCGAGTGTGTGTCCCGATTCGATCCGCTTATCTATGCTGCAATGCAGCAAGCTAGTTGCAATCCCGACCGATCTGATATTAATATAGTGCAACACGGACTTAAGCATCTGCTAACCATTCGGCGCGCATGATGCACATCAAGGGGGTAACAAGGGTCCAAGGCGGGTTGAGATGAGCACGGCAGGCAAGTCATCGGACGGTACCATAACCCTCGCGGAAATGCGGGAGTTCGCCAGTTTTCCGTCATCCACGCAGCGATATATCCGAAGGTCGCTCGACGTTGCTTTTCATCGCGCGGACGCCATGGAACTCTGGTGCCGGGACGTGGTCGAAGCAGCCAGCATCCGCGCCCAGTGCCGTATCTATGAGCGCATACAGGACCTTCGTTCACGTGTCCCGGACGATAGCGGGCTCGACCAGGTCGAACCCTTTATGGCCCCTCTGATCGGGATGTCCGCATTCGATCTCGGGCAGGACCGGCTGACCAGCTTTTCCGCCTATCGTTTTCTTTATGAGCGCCTGCTCGGAGCCGGTGCACGGCCGTGGCTGCCCGGGGCGTTTTGCGCCGCCGCTAGCCTGCCGAACCTGCACCCGGACAAGCGCCGCGCCCTGCTCCAATCGATCAGCGAAGCGGCCGCGACCGCCATTGGCTGGTCCAACCGCGAGCCGAGCTTCTACCCTGAATGGGTGGAGAAGGTGGACGCCAGCAAGGCGGCCAATTAGAGTTCCAGGTGGAGCGGACGATCGACGCGACCGCTTCAACTTGAACTTTATAGGGCCGCAGTCAGCGCAGGCGGCGGCCACCCGCCGAACGGCTGCGCATGATCATCAGCAGCATCGACGCCGGAACAATCCAGATAATTCGTGCCTGATACCGTTCCCAGGGCTTTGAGAAAGTCCCGCAAATCGCCGCATTGATGAAAATGGAGCCGACGATCATCGCGATGAATGCAAGGCGGTATCGTGATTCAGCCTCTCCTCGCAGTGTGCCGGGCCCTGCTTGTACGACGATAATGCCCAGCCCGGCGATTGAGGCCAGAAGAACTACCGTCCGCATAATATGGAAAAGAGGTTCCCCGGCAAAGCGGGATTCCTCGGCGATCCCGCCGCCGATGCTGTTGAACAAGTGATAGCTCGTCTGGGTCTTTGGATCGTAAAGCGGCTCGGCCACCGACACCAGGGTGAGTTGGCGTGCGATATTGCCTGTTGTTGCCCAAAACTGCCTGCCGGGGGAATGGAGCGCGCTGGCGGCGACAAAGCGCCATTGCTCTTCCCGCAGGCGGCGCTGAATGGCGGTGTCGACCACCTTGTAGACGCCGCCTTCCTCTCGGGCGCCCCACAGGAACACGTCGGAGTCGAGCGGACGGGACATCTCTATATTGCACAGGGCGAAGCGCCGCTGTGCCGCACATTCGCGGTCGAGCAGGGAAAACCCTGTCCCGTCGCCGAGAACCCGGGCCATTGCAAAGGGCGGAGCCGCGATATCATGCTTGAAAATGCGATGTTCCGCAACCCGCCAGGCTGGCCCGGACAGGCCCCCGAGCATGATTGCGGCAATGATCAGCCCCGCCGAGCTGCGCGCGTGCCTTCGCAAAGGCCGACCAAACAGCAATTCCAAGCACGTGCCGATTAAGCAGGTTCCAAGCAGAACCACGGGTAGCGTCGGATGAAAGGAGGCGCACGCCGCCAGCAAGAGGAGCAAGGCGCAGCGCGTCGTAACGGTCATGGCGGCGTCATGCAGCAACAGCAGGATGACTGCCAATATGCCCAGCGCGGCAAACAGGTCTGGCATGACGAACGCGACGAAATAGGGAAGCGACGTGCCGAGCGTCACGATGATAACCAGAAGCCAGTAGGCGCGATAGTAATGGGTGGGTACAACCACGCGCGTCACGGTGAGCAACAGCCATGCGGTCACAAGCGCATGAACCGCCACCAGCGCCCAGAGAGACGCTAGTCGAACAAGCACGAATACGATCAAGCTGTAACTGGGGGAGCGGGCACCGAGGTAAGACGCGGAAACCAGATCGAGCGGAATGATCCCGCTGTTGTCCCGTTGCCACAGAGCCCTCAGTTCTGAAGCAATATGCTCGCCATATTGATAATAGCTTCCGGAATCGTGAAAAATGAAGGGATGACCATAGACGATAGCGGCAAGGCAAAGCAGCGTCGCGCCAGCCATGACCTGCGCTATCGATATTTGCAGCTTCCGGTGCATTTGTCCCCTTTCGGGCAGCGAGCATGGGGATGTCCGATGGTAACGGCAAGGCTTCGGCAGCATTTTTTTCGCGGGCAATCTGAACGGTCGATTCTGATTGGCAGGAACCAGGGGCGCTTTGCAGGGTTAATCCTCCACCTAACGAGGAGGTTAATCATGGCCGAATATCGGAATGAACAAACCACCGATACACGTCGCGGTGGTGCGGGGCGAATCCTTCTAGCCGTCGTGATTATCGCCGCGCTGATAATTGGTATGTTGTTCGCCACCGGCTTTTGGGACGCCGATGTCAGGGAAGGTGCCCTGCCGGACGTAAGTGTCCAGGGTGGCGAAATGCCAGCGGTGGACGTCGATTCCAAGGAAGTAGTTGTGGGAACGAAGCCCGAGACGGTCAATGTTCCGACGGTCGGCGTCAAGGAAAACGAGAATCAGGACTGACAGAGGAGCGGGAAGGAAAGACCTTCCCGCTTTTTTGCATTGTCTTTGGCCCAGCGCGGTGCCGCCGAGGAAATGGGGCTGCTCTTGCACAGGCCCCTGATCTGGCCCATGCATCATACGCGATGATATCTGCATTCAGGCTACCCCGACCTGCGATCCTCTTGGCGCTTGCGGTTTCCGCCTGCGGCTCTGGCGGCGGTTCGGGCAAAGCCAATTTCCCCGGCGACAGCCGTTCGACCGAACCTTTTTCCGGAATTGCGCTGGATGAAACCCTGCACTTTACGGGGACGGAGCCTTTCTGGGGCGGGGAAGTCCAGCGCGACAGCCTCATCTACACCACGCCCGAAAATCCCGCCGGCGCCACGGTCCCGGTGTCGCGGTTCGCGGGACGCAACGGCATTTCGTTCGGTGGTACGCTGGAAGGCCAGGACTTCACGATGGCCATCTCGCCCGGACGATGCAGCGACGGCATGTCGGACAGGACCTATCCCTTCCACGTCACGCTGAGGGTCAAAGGCGAAACCCGCAGTGGCTGCGCCTGGTCGGATCGGCACCCCTTTACCGGTTCTTCGAAACCCTAAAGGCAAACCTTGCAGGTGCTTGCCAAGCACCCGACGATCAGGGATGCTCGTTTCTGGCGACTAAGCCAAACCGGAGAGAGGGATGACGCCGGATATCAGGGAGACGGGCCGCGACCTTCTGGATACGCAGCTTCTGCAAATCGGCGGAACCGGAATCACTATAACCACGCTGATCGCCGCCGCGACGATCATTGCCTTTGCGGCCATCGCCGCCTGGGCCGTGCGCCTTTTGGTAAAGCGGGCGCAGGTGCGGTTGGGGGAGGAGCGCGCACCTGCTGTCTATATCGGCGGCCAGGTTGCGCGCTATGTCATCGTTTTCGCGGGCCTTGCTGCGGCCATCTCTACACTGGGGGTCGATCTTTCGGCGCTGTCGCTGTTTGCCGGTGCCCTTGGCGTCGGCATCGGCCTCGGCCTTCAGGACGTGGTGAAGAATTTTGTGTGCGGCATAATCCTGCTGTTCGACCGATCGATAGAAGTGGGTGACTATGTCGAG
>DASULD010000175.1:0-5022 GCA_036278355.1 Sphingobium sp. | reverse complement strand
TTGGGACAGTCGAAAGGGGTTTAGCATGATTACTTGGAAATCTGCACTTTATACCGCGCTCGCCGCTGGAACCGCTTTGACAGCTTTTCCGAAGCTTGCGGCCGCCCAGACCGCAGCCGCCGACGAGGACAGCGAGATTGTGGTCACTGCCCAACGCCAGCAATATCGGGGCGATGTTCCGCTGACGGAATTGCCGCAGAGCGTCCAGACGCTTGACGGCCAGCTCCTGAAGGACCTCAACATTACCCGGTTCGACGCCGCGCTCGACCTTGCCAGCGGTATTTCGCGCCAGAACAACTTCGGCGGCTTGTGGGATGCGTTCGCCATCCGCGGCTTCGCTGGAGACGAAAACTTCCCCAGCGGCTTCCTGGTCAACGGCTTTAACGGCGGACGCGGCTATGGTGGTCCGCGTGACGCGTCCAACATTGAACGCATCGAGGTCCTGAAAGGCCCGAACGGCGCTGTCTTCGGTCGCGGCGAGCCCGGTGGCACCGTTAACATCATCACCAGGAAGGCAACTACCGACAAGACCTTCGGCAGCTTTGCCGCGTCGGCCGGCAGCTTCGAAACCTACCGTATCGAAGGCGACTATAACCTTCCACTGGGAGAGACCGTCGCGATCCGCCTTAATGGTGCGGTCCAGCACGCGGAAAGCTTCCGCGACACCATCGAGTCCCGCAAATATGTGGCGTCTCCCTCTATTCTCTTCAAACCGTCATCCTCGACAAGCCTGACCTACGAAATGGAGTTCGTGGATCAGGAGGTGCCCTTCGATCGTGGCGTCGTCGCGGTCAACGGGGTGCTTGGCCTGATCCCGCGTTCGCGCTTCCTGGGTGAGCCCGGTGACGGGCCGCTTCGGGTCAAGGTGCTCGGCCATCAGGTCCAGTTCCAGCAGGAACTGGGCGGAGACTGGGTGTTCCTCGCGGGCTTCGGCTATCGTGACACCTCGTTCAAAGGCTACGCCACCGAGGCCGAACTAGCCGGCGGACGGCAGACGCTTGAGGAAACCGGTAATTTCCTGTCAAGAAATCGGCGGTTCCGTGACTATAACACCACAAATATGGTGTTCCGCGCGGAAATCTCGGGCAACATCGAAACCGGCCCCCTGACGCATCATGTTCTCGTCGGCGCGGACTGGGACCGGTTCAAGCTCGATCTGGTGCAGTTCCGCGTCCGGCCAAGCCCCTACGCCACCGTTCCGCCGTTTCCTCCCATTACGGCCGCGAACAACGCGATCAACATCTTCAATCCGGTCTATGGCCAATTGCCGGTTCCGACCACGCCGCTTCAGAATACCGACGAGACGCAAAAGGCGTGGGGTGTGTACTTCCAGGACCAGATCGACGTCACCGACCGGTTTAAAGTCCGGGTTGGCGGTCGTTTCGATCATTTCCGTCAACATGTTGTCAATCCCCTGGCCCTTCCGCCGGCGCCGGTGAACATTGTCAATGTGAAGGAAAAGTTTAGTCCCACGGCGGGCGTGCTGTACCAGCTGACCGATAGTCTGAGCATTTACGCCGCCTACGGTACAGGTTTCCGCCCCAATACCGGGGTCAGCTTCGCGGGCCAGACTTTCGCGCCAGAGACCAGCAAGTCCTATGAGGCGGGTTTGCGCTTCGCCACGCGCGGCGATGCCATCGTCGCGACGCTCGCTGCCTATCACATGAAGAAGACCAATATCCTTACCACTGATCCCGACCCAAACCATGCCGGTTTCAGCATCACGGCGGGCGGCGCGCGCAGCCGGGGCATCGAGGCGGATATCAATGCCAGATTGCCGGGCGATCTCAATGTGATCGCTACCTATGCGTATACCGACGTAATATGGACCACACAGGTCGTTGACCCCGGTGGTTTTGGGCTGACGATCAATCCGGGCGACCCGCTGATCAACATTCCCAAGCATGCCGCAAACCTGCTCGTGACCAAGCGGTTTGAACTGGCGGGCGCGGGAGCATTCACCATCGGTGGTGGCATCAACTATGTCGGCAAGCGCCTGGGCGAGACGGGCACGCAGTTCTATCTGCCCGATTATACTCTGGTGCGCGCTCTCGCGAGCTATGAGCCGGCGGAGTGGGTGAAGCTGAGCGTGGATGCCACCAATCTCTTCAACACGACATGGTATCCCGCCTCTTATCACCGTTATTGGGTCGCGCCGGGTTCGCCGCGCACCGTCACGTTCCGGGCGGACTTCAAGTTCTGATCGGTTCAAACGAGGGAATGTAAGCAAGGGGAATGAACCGGCGCAACCTGTTGAGCGTCCATCGTTGGGTCGCCATGATGTTTGCTCCGTTCCTTGCTTTACAGGCAATTACCGGCGCCTTGCTGCTCTTTCATGAGCCGCTGGCACATCTGCTCCACCCCGCCGCGACGCTCCGTTCCCCCACGGGCGTCGCGGCACCTGTTTCGCAGCTGGTGACCAGCGCCGAACGCCGGTTCCCGAATTATGCGCTCACCCGCATCTTTTTGCCTGCTGCGAGCGATTCCACCGCCTTCGCCTGGCTCGAAAGCCGGGCTGGGGACACGAAATATGCCGCACTTGATCCGGGCACCGGCAAGGTGCTGGCGGCGGGCGGACTCTGGCGATTTCCAATGGAAGCCGTTCTGCAGTTGCATTTTCAGCTGATGGCACCAGCGTTCGGAATGTGGGTAATCGCCGCCAATGGTATCGCACTGCTGGTGCTGGGGTCGACGGGCGTCCTCAACTGGTGGCCGGGACAAAAGCGTCTCGCGGGCTCGCTCAAGATACGCAAGGGACTGCCTTCGCACCTCATGTTGCGGCAATATCACAGGACTTCGGGCGCAATCGGTTCGCTCGTCCTGCTGTTCAGCGCGATCACGGGGCTGACGATTGCGATCGCCAACCTACCCGGCGGCGTTGGGCCGGTGTACGACGCGCCGGTTTCGAACAGGTTGAAAAGCTCGGCCATCGACGGGGCAGTAGCGCTCGCGCAGGCGCAGTTCCCCGGGGCCGTGCTGCGCGATATCCGCTTCCGGCCCGACGGCCGCATGGATGTCAATTTGTTCGCGCCCGAGCGCAATTCGCGCGCCGTCCATGTAGCCTCCGTATCCGCGACGGAGCAGCGTGTCCTGCGCAGCGTCCCGGCGGCCGACAATGACGCGATCTGGATTCCGCTCCTCCCCCTCCATGCGGGCGACAGCTTCGGACTTGCGGGCAGGCTGGTTCTGCTGGCGGGTGCGGCAATTATTCTGTTTCTTTCGGTCAGCGGCCCGCTCGCATGGTGGCGCGGTCGCAGGCCTCGTAAAAGGTGATCGATGGCTCTGCTTCATGTTGGTGACGAAACCCGCGGCGTTGCGTGGCAACGGGTATTTGCGAATGATCTGCCGGAGGTCGAGTTTCGCTGCTGGCCGGACGTCGGCGATGCGAGTGAGGTCCGCTATCTCATCGCCTGGACGTTGACGCGCGAGCTGATCGAGAGCCTGCCCAATCTGGAAATTCTGTTCAGCATCGGCGCGGGCGTGGACCAGCTCGACCCTGGGCTGATCCCCGAGCATGTCCGCATCGTCAGGATGATCGAGCCGGGCATAACCACTACGATGACGGATTATGTCATCACGGCTGTTCTTGCCCTCCATCGAGATCTGCCCTTCTACCTTCGTGAACAGCGCGCCGGCCGGTGGTCGCCGCTGCCGACGCTGCTGGCTAGCGAGCGGCGGGTCGGGATAATGGGCCTCGGCGAACTGGGGCGAGCTTCGCTTGCGGCACTGAGGCCGATTGGTTTCCATCTCCGCGGATGGAGCCGGTCGGCCCACGCCATCGACGGCGTGCGCTGCTTTGCGGGCGAAGATGGACTGGGGCCCTTTTTGGCCGAGTGCGATATTCTGGTCTGCCTCCTGCCTCTAACAGAGGAAACGCGCGGTATTTTATGCCGCGATCTCTTCTATCGCCTGCCGCGCGGCGCCCGCGTCATCAACGCCGCACGCGGTTCGCATCTGATCCAGCAGGATCTGGTCGCCGCCATCGATGACGGTCACATCGCGGCCGCCATGGTGGACGTTGCCGATCCCGAACCACTGCCCGAAGGGCATTTATTCTATACTCATCCCGCGATTTTCCTGACGCCGCACGTCGCGGGCGTGACCCGCATCGAAACTGCCGTTCACTCGATTATCGCCAATCTTCGCAGGGAGCAGGCGGGTCTGCCATTGGAAGGCGAGGTCGACCGCCGCCGGGGATACTGAGCTGCGGCAGTCTATGCTGAATCGTGACGTGCAAAAGCTGCGAAAGAAGCGTCGACGCGAGATAAATCGGAGACAAATAGCAGCCGCCTGATGGCTCTATTGCCTATGTGAAACGCGTGTCGGCAATGGTTCCGCGTCAACAGGGATGGGATGTGGCATGACTAAGGACGATTATATCTTCAAGCCAAAATATATCAGCTTTGACTGTTATGGCACTCTGATCCGGTTTCGGATGACCGAAATGGTCACGGAATCCTACGCTGACCGCCTCCCGGCGGACGCGTTGCCGCAGTTTTGCAAGGATTGGGCATTTCATCGTCTCGATGAGGCCGTGGGCGCATGGAAACCGTATCAGGAGGTGCTCCGTAACTCCCTGGAACGTACCTCCAAAAAGTGGGGCGTGGAATATCGCGATCAGGATGCGGACGCGGTTTATAACATGGTTCCCAAATGGGGTCCCCATACGGACGTGACGCCCGGCTTGGCAAAGATCGCGGACAAGATCCCGCTCGTGATCCTCTCCAACGCGATGAACGACCAGATCCCGTACAATGTCGAGCTTATCGGTGTGCCCTTTCACAAGGTTCTTACCGCCCAGAGCGCGCAGGCGTACAAGCCGCGTATGCAGGCCTTCGAGTATATGCTCGATCATCTGGACTGCGGACCCGAAGAGATCATGCATGTCTCGTCCAGCTTCCGGTACGACCTGAATACCGCCTCTGACCTGCGCTTCGGCTGCCGCGTCTTCGTCGGACGGGGGCATGAACCCTCGAACGCCAACTATCGCGACGTGGAGATCCCGCACATCGGCTGCCTGCC
>DASULD010000174.1:0-6489 GCA_036278355.1 Sphingobium sp. | reverse complement strand
GGCATTGGCCGCCGGGTGCACGATGGTGTTGAAGCCGGCGATGCAGACGCCGCTGACCGCCCTGGCCCTGGCTGCGCTGGCCCAGAGCAGCGGTGTTCCCGACGGCGTTCTCAATGTCGTGACCGGGCGGTCGCGGGAGATCGGCGGCGAGCTGACGTCCAACCCCACGGTGCGCAAGATAAGCTTCACCGGATCGACCGAGGTCGGTCGCCTGTTGATGCAGCAAAGTGCGGCGACGGTTAAGAAGGTGTCGATGGAGCTGGGCGGCAACGCACCCTTCATCGTGTTCGACGATGCGGACATCGACGCGGCGGTCGAAGGCGCCATGCTGTCGAAATACCGGAACAGCGGGCAGACCTGCGTCTGCGTCAATCGCATCTATGTGCAGCGAGGCATAGCCGACGCATTCATCGAGAAACTGGCGAAGGCCGTCACGGGCCTGCGCGTCGGCCGTGGAACCGACGAGGGTGTGACGCAAGGTCCGCTGATCGACGGCGCGGCGGTGGCGAAGGTCGAAGAGCATGTCGCCGATGCGGTGGCGAAGGGCGCCAGGCTGGTCGTGGGCGGCAAGAGGCACGCGCTGGGTGGAAGCTTCTTCGAGCCGACGGTGCTGGCGGGCTGTTCGACCGAGATGCTTGTTGCGCATGAGGAAACGTTCGGACCCGTGGCCTCCATCTTCGTGTTCGACGAGGAGGACGAGGCGATCCAGCTGGCCAATGCCAGCGAGTTCGGCCTTGCCGGCTATTTCTACAGCCGTGACCTTGGCCGGGTGTGGCGTGTTGCCGAAGCGCTTGAATGCGGGATGGTCGGCATCAACACCGGCCTGATTTCGAACGAGGTCGCACCGTTCGGCGGGATCAAGCAATCGGGCGTGGGACGAGAGGGCTCATCGCACGGGATCGCCGACTATCTCGAACTGAAATATCTATGCATGGCCGGCATCTAGCCCCACAACGGTTGCTGCGCGACGGGGCTTCGCGGTGAAGACGCCGGCCAACTCAGCTGTGCTGCGGTTCGGCCGGCACCTAACCGTCTTCCGGCCAGAGATTACCGGTCGTCTCGACGACCGGCGGCCCTCCCGCCCGCGCTTGCCGGGCATCCCCATTTCAACAGGAGTTACACATGAGCGTCATCACTCTCGACCAGGCCAACACCATCATCTCCGCTGCCTTTGCAAAGGGGAAGGAACTGAACCTCAAGCCGCTGTCGGTCGCGGTGCTGTGCCCCGGCGGCCATCTGATCGCCTTCCAGCGCGCCGATGGCGCTTCGACGCTGCGCCCGCAGATCGCTACGGGCAAGGCTTCGGGAGCGCTCGCGCTCGGCATCAACTCGCGGGCAATCGCCGATATGGCCGCTGAGCGTCCGAGCTTTGTCGCTTCGCTTGGGCCGATTGCGGCGGCAGGGATCATCCCGGCGGCGGGCGGCGTCATCGTCAAGGATGCTGCCGGCAAGATCGTGGGCGCTGTCGGCATCACCGGCGACACGTCCGACAATGACGAGGCGGCCGCGCTCGCGGGTATTGCTGCCGCCGGTCTGGTCGCGCAGGGCTGACCACAGCGCGCGACAGTTTTGCGTCGCGTCAAAAAGGCCGGACAGATGACTGCGCCGGCGACGAAATAGTCAATCAGGACGTTCCATGAGTTTGGGCAGTTCGTCTTTCAGGACCGAGATAAAACGCTGTACCTTTGGAGAAAGGTGACGTTTGTCGGGATAGACTGCCCAAATCGGCTCTTCCGGAGGTTCGAACTCTTCGAGAATGGGCACCATTTGGCCCGATTGAACGGCGTCATTGAGGTAAAAGTTGGGCAACTGGCAGATGCCCATGCCGTCCAGCGCTGCCGCCAGGACTGCATGGCCATTGTTACAGCTCCAGACGGGCCGGGGGCGGTATAGTACTTCGTCCCCGTTGTCGGAAAAGTGCCACTGCAACGTGCTTTCGATCAAGCAATCATGCTCGTCCAGGTCAGCGATCTTTTCAGGTCTTCCCTTGCGCGCCAGATAGGCTGGGGCGGCACAGGTACGGGACTGCCGTGAGGCAATCTTTGCCGCAATGAGATTGGAGGATGGGAGATTGCCCGTGCGAATCCCGAGGTCGCAACTCTCTGCGACCAGATCAACCACGCGGTTCGTCACATCGAGGTAAACGGTCAGCTGGCGGTGCTGCATGGCAAATCGTCGTGCAATGGGGGCGATGAAGCGCTCGCCCAGTGCAAGGCAGCAGGTGAGCCGCAAATCGCCCCGCGGCTCGCCCTGATCGCGCACGAGGGCAACGGCCTCGTCTCTCTCGCGTACCAGGCGAACGCAATGGTCGAAGAAAGTCCGTCCAGTAGGAGACAACATTACCGCACGAGTGGTGCGGTGCAGCAGCCGTGCCCCGAGCCGATCTTCCAGCCGGGCGACGGCGCGGCTCATGTGCGTGCGCGACACGCCAAGCGCAGCGGCTCCGGCGATGAAGGAGCCAGATCGGCCCACCGCCACGAATTCCTCTATCCCGTCCCAGCTATCCATTTCGCGCCCGTTTGGCTTCAGTTGTGCTTCCGTTGTCCCACATAATTGTAATGGCAGCTCTATGCTAGGCCGGATCGATATCAGCATAACCAAATCATCGTTGCCGCGACGTGAATGAAGCCGTGATCGTGACGGGTAGCGACACGGGGGAAGAGCCTGAGGCGCTGACGGAATTCTCGTCTGCCCGAGGTCGCTCGCCCCGCCGCCAGGGAGGCCGGCGCCTCAATCACATTGCACCAATAGCGCAACAAAGATGTCCAAATCTGTTCAATTGACAGGGTTTTAACTCACCAATAGCTTCGCGCCCGGATCTCACGATCTCACTCGAATAAATGTCGAGAGCGCAATTAAATTGCTCTTGCCGGCCCGGCAGTCGTTGCGAAACTTGTGAATAATGGATCGAATGCCGGCGTAAGAAAATCATGAAAATTGCCAAGCGATCACAACATTGGGGGGTGTGAAATGTCTCAGAAATTCCTGCATATGCTAAGAGCCGGTGTATCAGTTGCATCCGTATTGGCACTTCTTCCTGCTGCTGCACTGGCGCAGGAAAATACCGCCAAGGCGGAACAGGCCCTGCCAGAGGACCATGAAAACCACGGAGACGTGGGAGAGATCATCGTAACCGCGCAGCATCGTGAGCAGCGTCTTCAGGACGTCGGCATTTCCATTAGCGCCATTGGCGGAGAGCAATTGGTCCGTCTCGGGGTCACCAGCAGCATCGACATTGGCCGCATTACGCCGGGCGTGCACGTTTCCGGCAACTTTGGTGGCCAGACCGCTCAATATACAATCCGCGGTGTCACCCAGAACGACTTCAGCGACGTTTTGGAGGGGCCGGTCGCGGTCTACTTCGATGATGGCTACATCGGCAGCAACAGCGGTCAGGTTTTTGGCACCTTCGACCTTGAGCGTGTGGAAATTCTGAAGGGGCCGCAAGGCACCCTGTTCGGACGCAATGCCACGGGCGGCCTGGTCCATTTCATTCCGAGAACGCCAACCGACCAACTGTCGATCGACGCGCAAGCTACCTATGGAAGGTTCAATCAGGCGCGCCTCGAAGCCGGCATTGGCGGCCCCCTGGCGGAAGGGGTGACTGCGCGCGCCTCGATACTGTTCAATCGCCAGGATCCGATATTCAAGAATGTCTATCCCGCAGGCACTACTGCGTTCACGCCTCCTTTGACGGCCCCCAGTCGCTGTTGCGAAGATACCTGGAACGACAACACGCTTGGCGGACGGTTGCAGCTTCAGTACGAATCGGGTGGCTGGAAGTTCCGGTTGCAGGGATCGGCCGTGCGCAGCATCATGTCGACCAGCCCGTACAAATCCTTCCCCTCCCAGCCTATCTACAACGCTAGTGGGCAGCTGATCGACACGATAAGCCTCCCCGATACGGACCTGGTTTTGGGCGCGATTCAGCAGCCGCGAAACAACAACAAGATATCTCAGGCTCTGGCCCTGAGTGACCGCAACAGGCTCAAGACGTACGACGTCGGGTTCCATATCGACGGAACTATCGGCGCTGTAGATGTGGCGGCGATCACCGACTGGAAGCAGCTGGATAAATCGTTCTTCACGGACACCGCGCTGGTTCCCGTAAACTTCCTGGCCGTCGCCAGCGAGGCAAAGACCACGCAGTTTTCGCAGGAGCTGCGGTTTTCCGGCGAAAGCGACGCTCTCCACTGGAGTGCCGGCGCCTATTACCTGAACATCAATGCCAAATCCGACAGTGGATTCCTCATAGCTGCTGGCTCGATCTTGACCGGAGCTTTCAGCTTACCTCCTGCCGGTGGGGACCTGATCAACTTCAACCAGCTCAAGACGCAGTCCGCTTCGCTGTTTTCCCAGGTTGACTGGAAATTTGCGCCGCAGCTGACGCTCGTCGTGGGTGGACGGATTATTTTCGAGCGGCAGAAATATACTTACAGCACGTCACTGATCCAGAACGATCGTGACTATTATATCGATGATGTCGTACTGGCTCCTCTGCCTGCATGGCAGACGGACGCTGGCGTACCGATGCTCACTCCTTATCGCGACAAGCGGCATGACACGCTTTGGGCCGGCAAGATCCAGCTCGAATATCGCCCGAATGACGACACCCTTATCTATGCCGGTGTCAATCGCGGTGTGAAGGGCGGCGCTTACAATGCCAAGTATTTCACCGGCGCGCCTTTCCTCGCCGAATCGGAAATTCCCTATAAGGCCGAAACCCTGATCTCCTACGAAGCAGGTGTGAAGTCGACCTTGCTGGACGGTGCGCTCGTCGCCAACCTGTCGGCATTCTATTACGACTATCAGGACTATCAGGCGTTCCTGTTCCTGCGCTCGTCAGGCCTTATTCGGAATAATGATGCGACCAATTACGGCATTGAAGGAAGCCTCGCGATCAAGCCAACGGACCGGCTCTCGGTAGACCTTAGCGGGTCCATCTTCAGGCCCAAGGTGAAGGACGTTCCCATCGCTGCCGCCATCGGCAACACACCGGCTGTGATCCGCGATGTCGAACCTGCCTTCGCGCCGCGTGAGCAGGTCTCTGTGAGGATGAGCTGGACACCGCCTGTCGCAGATGATGCTCTCACGCTGTCGGCGAACGCCAATTACACAGGCCGTTTCTTCAACAACCTTCGCAACTTCACTTCCAACGTAACGAATGACTACATCCTCGCTGGCGCAAGCGCGGAATGGGAATTCGGTGAAGGCTTCACGGCAAGTGCGGCGCTTGACAATATCTTCGACAAGAGGGTGAACGTGGTCGGCTTCGATCTCGCCGATTTCTGCGGCTGCAGGCATGAATCGTACAATCGCCCGCGGACATGGAGAATATCGCTTCGTTACCAACTGTAAGGAACGAAATGTTCCCACTGCGGTGAATGCGTGTGCCAAAGCCTTGATGAGTCCGGCTCATCGGGCTTTGGTCATGCCTGTGCGGGGCTTGAGTGATTGCTGATCTTTGATGCGTCGGCATCTCAGAGCCTTGGAATGAGAATTACTATTAACCTTGGGCGATGGCGCCAACGGCAAATGCTGTGGCGCCGCGCTTTGATGAGAGTGGTCTAGGAGGCTGACCGTGCGAACAGTGACGTCATTTTGCAGAACCTGTACAGCTGGTTGCGGTACAAAACTGACCATCGATGATCAGGATCGGATCGTCAGTATCCGTGGTGACGAAAACAATGCGATGAGCCGCGGCTATGCCTGCTTCAAGGGCATTCACAGTCACGAAGCGCAATATAGTCCCGAACGCCTGCTCCATCCCCTGAAGCGCCAGCCCGACGGGACTTTTACGCGCATCTCCATCGAGCAAGCGCTGGACGAGATTGCCGAGAAGATGAAGGTGATCATGGACCGGGACGGTCCCGAGGCGCTTGGCCTGTTCATCGGCAACGGGGCGAACTTCAACTCGGCCGCCTTCTCTATCCACTTGCCGTTCATGCAGGCGCTGGGATCGCGGCACTTCTTCACCACCAATACGCTCGACCAGTCCGCCAAGATGATTACCTATGAGCGCATGGGTTTCTGGGCGGCCGGCCCGCAGCGCTTCGATACCGCCGATGTGATGATGGTCTTCGGGAGCAACCCGTTGATCTCGCACGCGTCGCTCAACTTCCTGATGTCAGACCCGGTCCGCACGATGAAGGCGGCGCGGGCGCGGGGCATGAAGCTGATCGTCATCGATCCCCGGCTGACCGAAACCGCGCGCTATGCCGACATCCATCTCCAGCCGATCCCCGGGCACGACGCGACGATCGCCGCAGGCATGATCCGCATGATCCTTGCCGAAGGCTGGGAGGACAAGGAATTCTGCGATCGCTATGTCGGCCCCGAGGGCATGGCCGCGCTGCGCGACGCGGTCGAGCCATTTAACGAGGAGATGGTGACGTACCGCGCCGGGTTGCCCGAGGGCCAGCTGCGCGCCGCCACCGAGATGTTCGCGCGTGATTCAAAGCGCGGGCCGGTTTCGACGGGCACGGGCAA
>DASULD010000173.1:0-22269 GCA_036278355.1 Sphingobium sp. | reverse complement strand
GGCCGCCTTCTCGGTATTCGGGACAGCAAAGGCCATGGAATACGGTGTTCATCCATTCATCGCGGTGCTGATGGGAATAGTCACGACGTGCACGGGAGGGATCATCCGGGACCTCCTTGCCGGGCAGCCGTCCATATTGTTGCGCCCGGAAATCTATGTGACGGCGGCTGCACTGGCCGCTGGCCTTTACCCGCTGCTGATCGTGCTGGGAGCGCCCATGACTGTCGCGGGGCTCATTGCGGTGACGGCCGGCTTCACCCTCCGCGCGGTCGCGATGGTCAAAGGTCTGGGGCTGCCGGGCTATAAAGCTTAGGGTGTGATGACAAAAAGTGGGCACCGGTTTTTGTCTATAAATTGCACGCCCACAAAGAATTAGAGCATTTGCGCCGTCGTCCGCAGGCTACCATGGCCGGTTAAGCAGGCGGCCCTTCCTCGTGGCAGGGCAGATCGTCCGTCAGGGTCAGCCAGGATTGCTTCCGCGAAACCCAGATATGTTCAGTCGGGCTGAAGCGGTCGGGATCGTCGAGGCTACCCATGCACAGGCCGATGCTGTTGGCGGACGCCCGCTCGGAAAAGAGACTTGTGCCGCATTTGGGGCAAAAACCGCGTCGCAGATCGGGCGAGCTATTATACCATCCCACGGGGCCGGTGATTGTCACCTGATCCAGTGGGACGCGGACGCGGGCATACATAGGGGCGCCGGTCGCCTTCTGGCACAGTTTACAATGACAGGCGCGGATGTCGATCGGCTCGGCGGCGGCGGTGTAACGGCAGGCGCCGCACAGGCAGGATCCGGTGATGTCTCCGGCGGTCATTGAAGAATTCTCAGAAGCGAGGCCAGGAATCCAACGTCGTTGGTCGCTCTGCGGCCCGGCCCGGCTGAGGGCGCTATTCCGGACGAGGCCGCGCATTCCAGGCAAAGCGCCTGCACCGATCCGCCCTCGCCGAGACTTCGGGCACTTTGAAGTGCGCGCAGCAACTGGGTTCGGCGCACCCGTGCTTCGTGCCCCAGCAAATCCGCGCTGGCCGACGCAGACGCCGGGTTTTCCTCGGACTCGAGCATCTGCGTCACGAACGCCGTGAAGGGATCGGCCTTCGGCTCTATATAATAGGGCCGCGCCGTCGCCGGATCGAGCTTGGCGAGCTTGGCCGCCGCCGCGATCGCATCATCCAGGCCGCCCAATCGATCCACCAGTCCGAGCTGGTGTGCGGCGCCACCGTCCCACACCCGCCCCTGCGAGATCCGATCCACCCGATCGGCGGGCATCTTGCGCGCATGGGAAACGAGTGCGAGAAACCGCCTGTATATGTCCTCGACCGCCATCTGCGTCACGCGGCTGAACTCTGGGCTCACACCCCCCAACAGATCGGGCTGCCCAGAAAGCGGCGTCGTACGTACGCCATCCGTCGTGATGCCCATCTTGCTCAGTAGGCCCTGGAAACTGGGCAACACACCAAACACGCCGATGGACCCGGTGATGGTGGAGGGCTCGGCGAAGATCATGTCCGACGCGGTGGACACCCAGTAGCCGCCGCTGGCCGCGACATTGGCCATCGAAACCACGACCGGAAGGCCTTGCGCGCGGGCGTCCGCAATGACCCCGCGAATGCGCTCCGACGCGACCACCGATCCACCCGGCGAATCAACCCGCACGACAAGCGCCTTGAGGTCCTTCTTCGCCAGCGCGTCCTCAAGCAGCATGGCAATGCTCTCACCGCCCGCTGTGCCCGGGCCTGCCTCGCCATCGACGATGTCGCCAGCCACGGTCAGGACACCGATATCGCCATCGTCGGGCGCCCCGTGGCTTCGGGCATAACGGTCAAGCGGAATGGCGGCGAAACCGGGGCCTTCGGGGTCCGGGGATTCTCCTGCCAACGTGGCCACGCGGGCCTCAAAGTCCTGCCGGTTACCAATCTTGTCGACGAGGCCTGCCCGCAGCGCCGCAGCCGACAGGTCGCCTCTGGTCCCTTCGATGATGGGCAGGGGGTCTGCGGCGTAGGCGGCGATCTGACCGGTGGGGCGGGCCTTCGCCGCGTTTTCGCGCCATTGCGACCACAGCGCGCTGGCCAGCGCTTGCGCCGCTTGTCTGGCTTCGGGGGATTGCTCCGTTCGCATCAACGGCTCAACGGCACTTTTGAACGTGCCGACGCGGTAGATGTTCATCGTTATGCCGAGCTTGTCGAGCAACCCCTTGAAGTAGAGGTTGGACCCTCCCGGACCGGTAAGCGCGACGCCGCCCAACGGGTTAAGCCAGATCTCGGTGCTGTGCGCTGCAAGCAGGTAGCTGTGGTCGTCGTAGATGGTCCCGTAGGCGAGCACAGGCTTTTTGGCTGCGCGAACCCGATCAAGCGCCGCGCCGACGTTGATAAGGCCCGCCTGCCCGCCGCCCAGAAAACTGTCGAGATCGAGTACGACCGCCTTCACCTTCGGGTCGGCGCGGGCCGCGTCGAGTGTCGCGATGACATCACGCAGGCGGTACTGCTTCACCGGCGCCTCGCCGCCCAGAATGGCCCCGACGGGATCGGCCGTCTCCGGCTGTTCGACCAGATAGCCGTCCAGGTCCACGAACAGGGCGCCCTCGCTTGTGCGAACCGGACGCTCGCCGGGCGCCAGGCTCAGCAGGGCGTAAAGCGCGGCGAAGAACAGCAGCAGGAAGCAGAGGACGAGCATGTCCTTCACCCCCACGATGAAACGCCAGACGGCTTTGACAAATGTCACGGACGGCTCCTGGGTGATGGCTGGGTCAACGTCTAACCGGCCAGCGCCACCGCGCAAGCCCCAACCGCCGTGAAAGGGCCCACGCACGCGGCGCGGACCCTTGTCATGACTCAGAAACGATAGCCGACCGTCACCTGAAGGATCGGATAGACCTTGTAACCGTCGATATCGTCGTTGACGCTCTGCCGTTCCGCTTCAAGATCGGCCGCGATATTGGCGCATGGGCCGGCCGTCGACGTCGCGCAGGTGCCGGAGATCGTCAGCGGTTTGATCTTCACGCTGCCCTGGAACAGCGCTCCGGCCTCGACGCCGAAAATCAGACCGGACGAGGTGCCGCCGCCATAGCCGAGCGTCAGCGCGGGGGCGACATCTTCGATGTCGGTGTCGGCGCGTACGGATGTCACGAGGGTCGTCGCGTCATAGGAGGTGCCGTTGATGTCGAACGTCCCGCCGGTGGGCGTGCCAATGCCCCGCGCCTTGTTGCCGTTGATACGCACGCCGCCCGATACGCGGAACCCGCCGCCGAACGGATAGACGTCCACCATTGCACCGCCCGACTGCAGCTTCACCTTGCCGTCGTACGTAATATTGTCGGAGTCGATATTGTGGCTGATGGACAGGAAGCTGGCGTTGGCGCGCACGCCAAAATTCTTCGACAGGCGATAGCCGATTTCCGGGCCGATGCCGAGCGTGCCGCCGGTTATTCCGACGCTCAGACGGGCGTCATCATCCGCAAGCGCGGGAGAAGCGATAGTCGCAGCACCAAGTGCCGCGAGAATTACAAATACTCGCGTCATAACAATGATCCTTATAATAGGATTGCGATACAATTTGAATTGGCGGCCCCGCGCAGCGCTTATCACAGCGGCTTATCTACGGGAAGCAATATTATCACTGCAATAAGTGCAATATCCATTAGTATATATTCAAGCTGATTTGGCTGCAGAGGCGACAAGCGCCAACGCCATATGGCCGGAAAAAAATTTCCCGCGTCTCTTGATCGGTCGTCTCACCCACCCATATACCGCGCTGGCACTCTCCTGGAGGGAGTGCTAAGCACAGTTCGTAGGGGGAAGATATCCGACCCTGGCGTGCCTCCGCGCAAGCCTGGGCGATATAGGGTTCCTCTTCCCCGAATGGAAGGGAAAGGCATAATTATGGGATTTCGTCCTTTGCATGACCGCGTCCTCGTTCGCCGCGTAGAGGCCGAGGAAAAGACCGCCGGCGGCATCATCATCCCCGACACCGCCAAGGAAAAGCCGCAGGAAGGCGAAGTCGTTGCCGTGGGCACCGGCGCGAAGGCGGACGATGGAAAGGTCACCCCGCTCGACGTCAAGGCCGGCGACCGTATCTTGTTTGGCAAATGGTCCGGCACTGAGGTCAAGGTCGACGGTGAAGACCTGCTCATCATGAAGGAGTCGGACATTCTGGGCATCGTCGGCTGAAGCCGGCGGGTCGGCATACGCCGCCCGGCATGTTTTTCGTTGTACCGAGATTCTAGAAAGCAGAGGGAACAACCATGGCTGCAAAAGACGTAAAATTCTCCCGCGACGCCCGTGAGCGCATTCTGCGCGGCGTCGACATCCTCGCCGACGCGGTGAAGGTCACGCTGGGCCCGAAGGGCCGCAACGTCGTCATCGACAAGAGCTTCGGCGCTCCCCGCATCACCAAGGACGGCGTCACTGTCGCCAAGGAAATCGAACTGAAGGACAAGTTCGAGAACATGGGCGCGCAGATGGTCCGCGAAGTTGCTTCCAAGACCAACGACGTTGCCGGTGACGGCACCACCACCGCCACCGTCCTGGCGCAGGCGATCGTTCGTGAAGGCATGAAGTCGGTTGCGGCCGGCATGAACCCGATGGACCTCAAGCGCGGCATCGATCTTGCCGTTGCCAAGGTTGTCGAGGACCTTCGGGGCCGTTCGAAGCCGGTCGCGGGTTCGAGCGAAATCGCCCAGGTCGGCATCATTTCCGCCACTGGCGACACCGAGGTCGGCGAGAAGATCGCCGAGGCGATGGAGAAGGTCGGCAAGGAAGGCGTCATCACCGTCGAGGAGGCCAAGGGCCTCGATTTCGAGCTGGACGTCGTGGAAGGCATGCAGTTTGACCGCGGCTATCTGTCGCCCTACTTCATCACCAATCCGGAAAAGATGCAGGTCGAGCTTTCCGACCCCTACATCCTCATCCACGAGAAGAAGCTGTCGAACCTGCAGGCGATGCTCCCCATTCTGGAAGCTGTCGTCCAGTCGGGCCGTCCGCTGCTGATCATCGCCGAGGATATCGAAGGCGAAGCGCTTGCGACCCTGGTGGTCAACAAGCTGCGTGGTGGCCTGAAGGTTGCGGCCGTGAAGGCTCCGGGCTTCGGTGATCGCCGCAAGGCCATGCTGGAAGACATCGCGATCCTGACCAAGGGCGAGATGATTTCCGAAGACCTCGGCATCAAGCTGGAAAGCGTCACCGTGGGTATGCTCGGCCAGGCCAAGCGCGTCACGATCGACAAGGATAACACCGTGATTGTCGATGGTGCAGGGGACGCCGGTGCAATCAAGGGCCGCGTTGACGCGATCCGCCAGCAGATCGAAAACACCACCAGCGATTATGACCGTGAGAAGCTCCAGGAGCGTCTTGCCAAGCTCGCCGGCGGCGTTGCCGTGATCAAGGTCGGCGGTTCGACGGAAGTGGAAGTCAAGGAACGCAGGGATCGCGTTGACGACGCACTGCACGCCACCCGCGCTGCGGTGGAAGAAGGCATCGTCCCCGGCGGCGGTACGGCTCTGCTCTATGCCACGAAGGCCCTTGAAGGCCTGAAGGGCGTCAACGACGACCAGACCCGCGGCATCGATATCATCCGCAAGGCGATCCAGGCGCCGCTGCGTCAGATCGCCCAGAATGCGGGTTTTGACGGCGCGGTCGTTGCCGGCAATCTGCTGCGCGAAAATGACGAGACCAACGGCTTCAATGCGTCGACCGACGTATATGAAAACCTGGTTGCGGCAGGCGTGATCGACCCGACGAAGGTCGTTCGCACCGCGCTTCAGGACGCCGCCTCGGTGGCCGGTCTGCTGATCACCACTGAAGCCACCATTGCCGACGCGCCGGAAGACAAGGCTGCCATGCCTGCCATGCCCGGCGGTATGGGTGGCATGGGTGGCATGGGCGGCATGGACTTCTAAAAGTCCCAGCCACCGCTACTTCAAGAACCGGGGGCGCTCTGCGCCTCCGGTTTTCTTTTGCGCCGCAGCCATGGCCGCTCCGATCCGTCGCCGACCCGGAAAGGCAGGGATCGCCACCAGCCTTTCGCCATAAAAGATCGGTCAGAGAAATATAGTGCGCCCCATTGACTGTGCCGGGCGCCTCTCGCATCAGTCTTGCAAACATGCGGATAAACAGAATGAATAAGATCTGGAGCGCTGATACCGAAGATCTCGCCGTTGGGCTCAAGCAAGCCATGCGGGGTTTCGCTCAGTCAGTTACAATCATCACCACTCTGGGCGCCGAGGGCGAACGCTACGCCATGGCGGCCACGGCCGTAACACCGGTCAGCATGGACCCCCCTTCGATGCTCATATGCGTAAATCGCACCGCAACGGCACATCGCATTCTTGAGGGGGGCGCGCATTTCTGTATCAATATCCTCGCGGCTGATCAGGCGGACGTAGGAAAAAGCTGCGCCATCGCGAAGGGGGGCGATCGCTTCGGTGTCGGCGACTGGCGTACCGACAACGGCGGCCTTCCCTATCTGGCCGATGCCCAGACGGTGATTGTATGTCATCAGCGCCAGGTGACGGCCTATGGCTCGCACGACATATTCGTCGGCGACGTGCAGTCGGTGCGGTTGTCGGGCAATGTTGATCCGCTCATTTACCTCGACGGGGCCTACCGCCGCGTTGGTCCGAACTTGTAAGGAGGGGGCAGCCATGGGGCGCGGCTTTGAGGACAAAATCTTCCTCGCGCTTGTGGCCGGTGCGACGCTGGCGTTCCTGTGGCTCATCTGGACCTTCTTCGCGGCAATACTCTGGGCGGTGGTGGCTGCGATCATCTTCGCGCCGATGCAGAAGCGGCTGATCTCGCTGCGGCCGGAGTGGCCGAGTTCGATGGCCGCGCTGACCCTGCTGACGTTGGTTGCGATCGTCATTCTTCCGTTGATCGTTCTGTCGATCCTGCTTCTGGAGGAAGCATCGTCCCTTTACGATCGCGTTCAGGCCGGTGAAATCGACATCGCCCTCTATTTTACGCACGTTCAGCATGCCTTGCCCGATTGGGTGGTGCAGCAGCTCAACCGGCTCGGGCTCACCGATTTCGAGGCGATACGAGACAGGATAGGAACGGGGCTCGCCAACAGCTTTGAAACACTGGCAGCGCAGGCCCTGAATATCGGCCAGCGCGCCTTTTCCTTCTTCGTGGCGCTTGCGGTGATGCTCTATCTCACCTTCTTCCTGCTGCGTGACGGATCCTATCTTTCCGCCCTGGTGGTGGACGCCATACCGCTACATGCGGACAGACGGCGCGCGCTTGCCGAAAAGTTCATCGCCGTTGTGCGCGCCACGATCAAGGGCAGCATGATCGTCGGCGTCGTCCAGGGTGCGATCGGCGGCATCATCTTCTGGGGGCTGGGCATCGGCGGGGCCCTTCTTTGGGCAGTGTCGATGGCGTTTTTCTCGCTGCTGCCGGCCGTCGGCACGGGGATCGTTTGGGTGCCGGTCGCGATTTACCTGTTCGCCAGCGGTGCCATGGTGAAGGGCGCAATACTCGTTTTTTGCGGCGTGTTCATCATCGGCATGGTCGACAATGTCCTGCGGCCCATTCTGGTTGGCCGCGACACCCGGATGCCCGACTATGTCGTGCTCATCGCGACGTTGGGCGGGCTGGAACTCTTCGGCATTTCGGGAATAGTGATAGGGCCTGTCATGGCCGCGCTGTTCATGGCCTCGTGGGAGATTTTTATAGCCGCGCGGCGCCAGGACTTTGCGACCTATCAGGAAAGCACCTGATCGTATGATGGCTCGTCACCGGATTGCCCTGTGTGGACTCCTGCTCCTTGCCGGATGGAACGGTTCGGCGCGCGCGCAGGATGTTCCGGCCGCAGTATCTCCGCCCGCCGCGCCCGTACCGAACGTCCCGCAGCCCCGGCCGGAAACCGTCCTCGTCACGCTGGAGACCAGCGAAGGGCCGATCATCCTGGAACTGGAGAAGGGGCGGGCGCCTGTAACGACCGCTAACTTCTTGCGCTATGTTGACCAGAAGCTGTTCAACGGCGCCGCTTTTTACCGCGCGCTCAACATGGCGGAGGATTTCGGTCTTGTGCAGGCGGGCCTGACCGAACTCAAGCCTGGGCAGAAGCTGCCCCCGCCGATCGCTCACGAACCCACAGTGCTGACGGGCCTCAGGCATCAGACCGGAACCGTATCAATGGCGCGAAGGGAGCCGGGCACGGCCCGTTCGGACTTCTTCATTACCGTTGGTGAGATGTCGAGCCTTGACGCGCACCCGGATCAGCCCGGTGATAATAGTGGCTTTGCTGCGTTCGGCCGTGTCGTGGATGGTATGAATGTGGTGATGAAAATCATGCGTGCGCCCATATCCCCGACGCTGGGTGAGAAAGAAGGCATGAAGGGTCAGATGCTTGCCGCGCCGGTCCGTATCCTGAGCGCACGGCGTACCCCGAAGGGAGCGGTCGCACCGCAACCCGGCAGCTAGTATGGTGGATATGAAATTCGCATGCTGATATCGGCAAGCGAAGGGCGGAGTTACCAATCTCCGGCTACTGCGCCAGCTCGGCTTCGATTGACGCTATGATCGCGGGGGCATCAGGTTCGATGTTGGGTGAGAAGCGGGCCACGACCACGCCGTTCCGGCCAATCAAAAACTTTTCGAAATTCCAGAGCACCTCGGGATCTTCGGTCGGGGTCATGTCATAGCCGCGCAGCATCTGGCGCATCCCCTCCGCGTCGCCCTGTTTTTCCGGGGCTGCCCGCGTCAGGGCTTCGTAGAGAGGGTGCTTGTCTGCGCCCGTTACAACGATCTTCGACGCCATCGGAAAGTCGACGCCGAAATTGGTTGTGCAAAACTGCTGTATTTCCTCGTCCGTGCCGGGCTCTTGGCCCCCGAAGTCATTGGCCGGAAAGCCTATCACAGCAAATCCGCGGTCGCGGTAGGTCTGGTGCAGCTTTTCCAGTTTTTCATATTGCGGTGTCAGGCCGCATTTGGACGCGACATTGACGATCAGCAGCACCTTTCCCGCATATTCAGCCAGGGAGCGCGGCTCGCCCCGGATCGAATTGAAGGGAATGTTCGCCAGCGTCTCGGTCATTGTCATTCCCCTGTTGCGTGAGCACTGCGGCAGCTAACGTCCGTCGTCTTCAGCCGTCGCTGGCACGCTCGATGTCGGCGCCGACGGCCTGCAACTTTTCTTCCAGCCGTTCATAGCCGCGATCGAGATGATAGACGCGGTGGACCTGCGTCTCGCCCTCCGCCGCCAGGCCGGCGAGGATCAGGCTCATGGAAGCACGCAGGTCCGTCGCCATCACGGGCGCGCCCGTAAGTCCGGCAACGCCGCGTACCACCGCCGTGCGGCCGTTGATGCTGATGTCGGCGCCCATGCGCGCCAGTTCCGGGACATGCATGTACCGGTTCTCGAAGATCGTCTCGGTCAGGACGCTCGCCCCGTCGGCGAGGCACAGCATCGCCATGAACTGCGCCTGCATGTCCGTGGCGAAGGCGGGGAACGGGGCGGTGGAGATCGTCAGCGGGCGGAGCCTGCCCTCGGCCGCGACGAGAATGCCGTCTCTGCGCTCTTCGACATGCACGCCGGCTTCCTTGAGCGCCGCGAGCGTCGCATGCATATCGTTCGCCCGCGCCCCCGCCAGTTCCAGTTCCCCGCCGGTGATGCCAACGGCACAGGCATAGCTGCCCGCCTCGATCCGGTCCGGCATCACCGCATAGGTCGCACCGTGCAGGCGTGGGCGGCCGTGAATGACCAGCCGGTCGGTGCCGATGCCTTCAATATCTGCGCCCATCGCGACAAGCAGATGGCAAAGGTCGGTGATCTCCGGTTCACGCGCGGCGTTTTCAAGGATGCAGGTGCCGCTCGCAAGCACGGCGGCCATCACCGCATTCTCCGTCGCGCCGACGGATACGACGGGAAAGCTGTAGCTGCCGCCCGGCAAGCCGCCATCCGGCGCACTCGCCCTTACATAGCCCGCGGTGAGTTCGATATGGGCGCCAAGCGCCTCCAGCGCCTTCAGGTGCAAGTCGATAGGACGGTTGCCGATCGCGCAGCCTCCGGGCAGGGAAACCGTGGCTTCGCCCGCGCGGGCGAGCAGTGGCCCCAGCACCAGGATGGACGCGCGCATTTTGCGCACGATGTCGTAGGGCGCGACCGTTGCCGTGACTCGCCCGGCGCGCAGCGTCATGACCCTGCCGAAATCCTCCGGCCGCGCGCCTTCGATCATGGTCGAGACGCCGAGCTGGTTCAGCAGATGGCCGAAGCTGTCGACATCGGCGAGGCGGGGCAGATTGCGCAGCGTCACCGGCTCGTCGGTCAACAGGGCACAGGGAAGCAGGGCGAGGGCGGAATTCTTCGCGCCGGAAATGGGAAGCCGGCCAGACAGGCGATTGCCGCCGCGTATGATAATGCGATCCATTGTCCGGCTAATAACGGCTCCGGGATCGGGCGCAAGGGTGCGGCTGTGCGCGGCGGGAGTGCGTTTCGTCGCATTCCGCTGCCGGACTGTTTGACTCCGGTGCGATTTCCGTGTTGTGCGGCGCCCGGCAAAGGCATTTTTTTACGGGCAAGTCATGATGGAATTCGCGGCGGTCGCTTACGGCCTGATGTTGAGCTTTGTGCTATCGAGCCTACACCTCAACCAGAAGTACCGGCGGCCAAACCCGCGGATCATGGTGGCGATCGGCTATTTTCTGGTGGGCGCTACGGCCGCCTTGTCGGTCGCTCTGCTCGGCTACGCGGTGATCGAGCTTCTTTGATCCTAGGGCTGGAGCTCGACGTCCCAGTATAGCCAGTCGTGCCAGCTGTCGTGAAGATAGTTCGGCGGAAACGCGCGCCCATGTTCCTGCAACTGCCATGTGGTCGGCCGGATCGGGTCGACTCGCAACCGCATGCTTGCTTCCTTCGGGGTGCGTCCGCCCTTGCGGAGATTGCAGGGTGAGCAGGCGGTGGCCACATTCTCCCAGGTCGTGCGTCCGCCCGCTCGGCGCGGCACCACATGGTCGAAGGTCAGGTCCTTGATGCTGCCGCAATATTGGCACTGGAATTTGTCGCGCAGGAACAGATTGAACCGGGTGAAGGCAGGGTGCTGGCTGGGCTTCACATATTGCTTCAATGCGATCACCGACGGGATCTTCATCTGGAAGCTGGGTGAATGCACCGCGCGCTCATAGCTGTTGATGATGTCAACCCGATCCAAAAAAACCGCCTTGATGGCGGTTTGCCAGGGCCACAGGCTCAGCGGATAGTAACTCAGGGGCGTGTAGTCGGCATTGAGTACAAGCGCGGGGCAACTGTCGACATGGCGCATTTCTTCGGGTCGTATGAGGTCGGGATGATACATAAAAAGTCTCGTTCCCCCCTGTTGTGCGTCGCTCTTGGCCGATAAGCGTGACACCGCCATGACAGCATCAATCGACTCCCGCCGTCAAGAGCCTGTATGATCGAGGACGTCGAGCCACCGTATGTTGGGCAACGCCTGACGACGCGTTTCGCGCCCAGCCCGACGGGAAGACTCCATGTGGGCCATGGCTGGTCCGCGCTGATGGCGATGGACATGGCGCGCGAGTCCGGCGGCGTGCTGCGCCTGCGGATCGAGGACATCGACGCCGCGCGGTCGCGGCCGGAACATGTCGCGGGTATCATCGACGATTTGCGATGGCTTGGCGTGGAATGGGACGGCGCCATCATATTGCAGTCGGAAAGGCTGCCGCTTTATGACGCCGCGCTGGGGCAATTGAAACAGGCGGGTCTTGTCTATCCCTGTTTCTGCACCCGCGCCGATATCGCGGCCGAGATTGCGGCGAGCGGTTCGGCGTTACACGGGCCGGCCGGGCCGCTCTATCCCGGAACCTGCCGTTCGATCGACAGGACGCATCGGGCCGATCGAATCGCCAGAGGCGACTCCCATTGCTGGAGGATCGACATGAGCGAGGCCCTGGCGCGAACCGGTCCGCTGACCTGGCAGGACATGGACGCAGGGGATGTCCCGGCCCATCCGGAGAGGGCGGGCGATGTCGTTCTCGCGCGCAAGGATGCGCCGACCAGCTATCATCTCGCCGCGACGCTGGACGATGCTGACATGGGCGTGACGCATGTGCTGAGGGGAGAGGATCTGCACGCCGCCGCGGACATCCACCGGCTTTTGCAGGCGTTGCTCGACCTGCCCCGGCCGCTTTATCGCCATCACCGGCTACTCGTCGATGCAGCCGGCAGGCGTATCGCAAAGCGCACCGGAGGCTGCACTCTTGCGGAATTGCGGGATGGAGGCGTTGAGCCCTCGCGCCTGCGCGATGACCTCCGCGCGGGACGGTTTCCGTTTGGAATCCGCCTGGGCAGCGCCTAGATAGGCGCCATGAACGCTTTTCTCATTGTCCTGCTGCTCGCTGCGATGGTCGCGACGCTTTTCATGCTCATCAAGGGCATCGTCACATTTCTGAAGACTACCGAGGCGGATCTCCGGTCCGGTGAGAGCGGCCCGAGCGCATCCAGCCTGAAGCAGAACAAGGCGATGTTCGGGCGTATCCTGTTCCAGGCCGTCGCGATCATCATCCTTGCGCTGCTGCTCCTGATGCGCGGGAACTGATCGCCCGTGGTCAAGCTGAACAAGATTTACACGCGGACGGGCGATGACGGGACCACCGGGCTTGTGGACGGTTCCCGCGTCGGCAAGGACGATCCCGTCATGCAGGCGGTCGGGGACGTCGATGAAGCCAACAGCGCCATCGGCCTGGCGGTCGCGCTGCTGACCGACGGGGATGAGGCCGTGTTGCTCCGGCGTATCCAGAACGATCTGTTCGATCTGGGCGCTGATCTCGCCACGCCGGTAACCGATGGCGCGGACCCGGAATGGGCGCTGCGCATAACGGCCGGACAGGTGGAGCGGCTGGAGCGGGAAATCGACATGCTGAACGCCGCGCTGTCTGCGCTCGACAGCTTCATCCTCCCCGGAGGATCGGCCGCGGCCGCTGCTGTGCATGTCGCCCGTGCCGTCACCCGGCGCGCGGAGCGCAGCGTGGTCCTGGCATCTGCGACTCGGCGGCTGAACCTTCCGGCGCGCGCGTACCTCAACCGCCTGTCGGACCTTCTGTTCGTGCTCGCGCGTCATCTCAATGCGCAGGCTGAACTTGGCGGCATGGGGGATATCAAGTGGGTGCCCGGCGCCTCGCGTTGAGCGCGCAGCTGCCTTTCAACCTGTTGCTATTGGGGGTGGCACAGGCGGGCGGAAGGCGCTAACGGCTGTGACCTTTACGGAAAGGGAAGGGAACGGACATGGACGCTATAGGAGTCATTGGTGCGGGCCAGATGGGCGCGGGCATCGCGCAGGTCTCGGCACAGGCTGGCTATCACGTCTTCCTTTCCGACATAGATCTCGCCCGTGCCGAAGCCGGCAAGGCGGGCATCGCGAAGGTGCTGGGCAAGCAGGTCGAAAAAGGCAAGATCGATCAGCAGTCGTTCGAGCAGACGATAGCCCGCATCGAGCCGGTTTCAGGCTACGGGCCGATGAGCGGCGCGGGAATTATAATAGAGGCCGCGACCGAGCGCGAGGACATCAAGAAGACAATCTTCGAGGCGGTAGGCAAGGCCCTCGCCCCTGATGCCGTCCTTGCCAGCAACACCTCGTCCATTTCGATTACGCGGCTGGGAAGCTATTCCACCGATCCGACGCGGTTTATCGGTATGCACTTCTTCAATCCCGTTCCCCTGATGCCCCTGTTGGAGATCATCAACGGTTTTGCCACCAGCGAGGCGACGACGCAGGTGGCGCGTGACTTCGGCGCCAAAATCGGCAAGCAGGTTATCGTGGCGGCCGACAGCCCCGGCTTCGTGGTCAACCGCATCCTCCTGCCTTTGCTCAACGAAGCGTTTTTCGCCGCAGGAGAGCGGCTGGCAAGTATTCCCGACATTGACAAGGGCGTGAAGCTGGGACTGGGGCATCCCCTGGGCCCGCTCGCGCTGAGTGACATGATCGGCCTCGACACAATCCTGAATATCCTGAAAGTGTTCCTGGAGGATACGGCCGATCCCAAATACCGGCCGGCGCCGCTGCTCACGAAGCTGGTGGAGGCTGGCTGGCTGGGACGGAAGACCGGCAAGGGCTTCTACGATTATTCCGGTGCGGAGCCGGTACCCAGCTTCTGAGGAAGTAGCGCCCCTTTTCCCGATGTCCAAAAGCCGCTAAGGGGCGCGGCCATGAACGACAAGCACGCACCCGACCCCGCCCTGCTGACGAAGGCCGAAACGCTGATCGAGGCGCTGCCTTATATGCAGCGTTACGCGGGCCAGACTTTCGTCGTCAAATATGGCGGCCACGCGATGGGCGATCCCGAGGCTGCGCGGGATTTCGCCGAGGATGTGGTGCTGATGAAGGCGGTGGGCATCAACGTCGTGGTGGTCCATGGCGGTGGGCCGCAGATCGGCGCGATGCTGAAGCGGCTGGGGGTGGAGTCGCGCTTCGTCGGCGGCCTGCGCGTTACCGATGCCGAAACGGCGCAAATCGCCGAAATGGTGCTGGCCGGTTCAATCAACAAGGAAATCGTGGCGTGGATCGCGCAGGCGGGCGGACGCGCCGTCGGCATATCGGGCAAGGACGGCGGGCTGGTCCTGTGCGAGAAGGTGGGCGGCACGCGCGCACCCGACCCCAATAGCGGAATCGAGCGGCACGTCGACCTCGGTTTCGTCGGCGATCCGAAGCACGTGGATCGGCGCATCCTCGACAGCCTTACCAGGGACGGGATCATTCCCGTGGTGGCGCCGGTCGGCATCGGCGCCGACGGGCACACTTACAACATCAATGCAGATACAATGGCCGGTGCGATCGCGGCCGCATTGGGCGCGACCCGGTTCTTCCTGCTGACGGATGTGGCGGGGGTGCTCGACAAGCAGGGCGAACTGATGACCGATCTCAACCCGGCGAAAATTCGCGAGCTGCAACAGGACGGTACGATTTCCGGTGGCATGATCCCGAAGCTGGAGACTTGCGTTCACGCCGTCGAGGGCGGAGTCGACGCTGCGGTGATCCTCGACGGGCGCGTACCGCACGCAATGCTGCTGGAGGTGTTTACCCGGCGCGGAGCTGGCACGCTCGTGCGGGCCTGATCCCTTGGGACGGTTTTGCCGGGCGGCACGTCATTGCGCCCTGTGCATAGCGGGGTTGTGCAAGGACGAAGGGCTGGGGTAAGGCGACGCGAGCCGATCCGCGCATCGCATCTACGGAGAATTCATGGCCTTCGCCCTGTACCAGATCATCACGATCCTGCTTAACGTGCTGTGGTGGATCATCATTGTGCAGGCGATCATGAGCTGGTTGATCGCGTTCAACGTCATCAATACGCAGAATGATGTCGTGCGCTCGATCTGGATCGCGCTCGACCGGCTGACCCAGCCCATCTATCGTCCCATCCGTCGGATCATGCCCGATCTGGGGGCGCTCGACCTGTCGCCGATGGTGGTGCTGCTGATCATCATCATCCTTCAGTCGGCGATATTGCCGCCGCTCTTTTCGTCCATGATGTGACGGCGCAGCAGTCCGGCTTTGTCCGCGTGGACGGCGACGACCTGATCCTGGCGGTGCGGCTTACTCCGCGCAGCTCCACGGAAGGGACGGGCGGGGTCTGGAAAGACGGGACGGACAAGGAGTGGCTTCAGGTTTCGGTACGGGCCGTGCCGGAACGCGGCCGGGCCAACACCGCACTGATCGGGTTTATTGCGGAGCGGCTTCGTCTTCCGGCAAGAGATGTAATATTGGAGTCCGGCGGCACGAACAGATTGAAACGGCTGCGGCTCTGCCATCGCTCTGGGGAGCGGGATCGCATACTGGGAGAGTTGGGGGAATTATGACTATCGGCAAGCTGATCGACGGAAAAGCATTCGCGGCCGGACTGCGCGCGCAGGTGGGGGAAGGAGTGGCGGCATTCGCGGCTTCGCAAGGGCGCGCTCCAGGGCTCGCGGTCGTCCTTGTGGGGGAAGATCCGGCCAGCGCCGTCTATGTCCGCAACAAGGGCAAGATGACCGTCGCCTGCGGGATGGAAAGCTTCGAATTTCGCCGCCCTGCCAGTATCGGACAGGACGAGCTTCTGGAGTTGATCGATGAGCTGAACGGCGACCCGCGCGTCGACGGCATTCTGGTGCAGTTGCCGCTTCCCAAGCATATCGATGAGCAGGCGGTGATCGCCGCCATCAACCCGGACAAGGACGTGGACGGCTTCCACGTGGTGAGCGTGGGCAGGCTGGCGATCGGGCAGTCCGGCCTTGTGCCGTGCACGCCGCTGGGATGCCTGATGCTGCTGAAGGACGAAGTGGGCGACCTTTCGGGGCTGGAGGCCGTTATCATCGGCCGTTCCAACATCGTGGGCAAACCGATGGCGCAACTTCTTCTGGCCGAAAACTGCACGGTGACGGTGGCACACAGCCGCACGCGCGATCTCAGCAGCGTGGTTCATCGTGCCGATATCGTCGTCGCGGCGGTCGGCAGGCCGGAAATGATCAAGGGCGAATGGATCAAGCCCGGCGCGATCGTGATCGACGTCGGCATCAACCGAGTCCCCGGGGAAGAGGAAGGAAAAAGCCGCATCGTCGGGGATGTCGCGACCGCCGAGGCGATCAGCCATGTTCGCGCCATTACCCCTGTGCCCGGGGGAGTGGGGCCGATGACCATCGCGGTGCTGCTGCGGAACACGCTGGTAGCCGCGTGCCTGCGCGCCGGGATCGAGGCTCCGGAGGGGCTGTAGCGCGGGCCTCGTCCAGTTCCGGCGTGCAGGAAACCCCTCCGGCCCGATCCTCTCAGGTCTGGCTGACGTCCTGTTCGGTGACCGGCGCGATTTTGACCTCGACCCGGCGGTTGGACTGGCGTCCGGCTTCGCTCTCGTTGCTGCCGATGGGCTGCATCTCGCCAAATCCCTTGGTCGCCATGCGCGCCGTCTGGACCCCATGCGCGGCAAGATAGTCCGCAACGGACTTGGCGCGCCGCTCCGAAAGCGACTGGTTGTATGTCTCTGACCCGGTAGAGTCAGTGTGTCCGTACACATCGATGTAGGTCTTTGGATATTCGGCCAGGACCGAAGCAACCTCGTTCAGGGTCGGCTGGAATTGTGTCTGCACCGCTGCGCTGTCGGTCGCGAAGGTGATGCCCGATGGCATACGCAGCAGGAGATTGTCGCCTTCACGGACAACGTCCACGCCGCTGCCCGCTGTTTTTTCGCGCAGCTTCTTCTCTTGCGCGTCCATATAGGCGCCGATACCCGCGCCCGCGACCGCGCCGATGCCTGCGCCGACAATCTTTTCGGTGCGGTCACGCTTGCCGCCAATCAGATCGCCGAGCAGATAGCCTCCGACCGCACCGCCGATGCCGCCGATCGCGGCGCGGGAAATGCGGCGCTCGCCGGTTTCAGGGTTCGTGACACATGCGGTCGTGGTGGCGACGAGTGCCGAGAGGGCTGCCCCCAACGCAAGATTTCGTGTTGTATTCGTCATCATGGGTTTTTCCTTCCCTAACCTATGTCAGTCGCCAGCCAATAGAGCACCCGACTGCGTCATAGGTTCCACCTCCCGGATGAACGGAGGCTGATCTGGCTGTTGTGAAATCGCAAGACTCCCGGCATTAAGGCAAAGCCATCATGCATCAGACACTGTCTCAATCTCCCTTTCCCTGGTTCGATCTGGTGGTTATTCTTGCCTTGATCGCGCTCAATGGTCTGTTCGCGATGTCGGAACTGGCTATTGTTTCCGCACGCCGGGCGCGGCTTCAGGCTGCGCAGAAGACAGGGAAAAAAGGTGCGCGTGCGGCTCTCTCACTCGCGGAGGATCCGGGAAAGTTCCTGTCCACGGTGCAGATCGGCATCACCCTCATCGGCATTCTTGCGGGCGCCTATTCGGGTGCGAGCCTTGGAGGGCCGGCGGCCCAGCGGCTTGAGCTGCTCGGCCTGACCCGCGATACGGCCGACACGGTCGGATTCGTGCTGGTGATCGGTGTTACCACCTATCTGTCGCTGATCGTCGGGGAACTCGTGCCCAAGCAGTTCGCGCTGCGATCGCCCGAGCCGATTGCCATGCTGATGGCGGGGCCGATGCTGTGGCTGTCGCGGGTTGCCGCGCCGATCGTGTGGCTGCTCGATGGCTCCTCCGCGCTTATCTTCCGCCTCTGCGGGCTCCAGCGCGAATCGCGCCACCATGTCACGGTCGAGGAACTGCACCTTATCGTTGCCGAGGCCACCCGTTCAGGAGTGATCGAGGAAAGCGAGCGGGCGATCATCTCAGGCGTCGTGCGGCTTGCCGACCGTCCGGTGCGGGAGGTGATGACGCCGCGAACCGACGTCGACTGGATCGATGTCGGGATCGACGCTCGCGCCTTGCGCGCAAAGCTGATGGGTACGCCGCATTCGCGTCTTCCGGTTGGAAACGGCTCCGTTGAGGAGATCATCGGTGTGGTTCAGGCGCGTGACATCATGCTCGTGCTGATGCGGCGGGAGAAAATCGACATCAGGGCATTGATGAGACCGGTCGAGGTTGTGCCCGATCAGGTCGATGCGATGGATGCGCTGGAGGTGCTGCGCCGCTCTGACGTACCGATGGTGCTCGTCCATGACGAATACGGACATTTTGAAGGTGTGGTCACACCCTCCGACCTGCTTTCGGCTATCGCGGGTAATTTCGCGTCAGACTCCGACCTTCATGCCGAGCCGGATGTTGTGGAGCGTGCCGATGGGAGCCTGCTCGTGTCGGGGAAGATGCCGGTTGACCAGCTTGCCGAACGCATCGGCCTCACGCTTGAGGAGGAGCGGGATTATGCGACCGTGGCGGGACATGCCCTCTGGCGTCTGCGCCACCTGCCGGATGTCGGCGAAACCTTCGAGGACCAGGGATGGCTGTTCGAGGTTGTCGACATGGACGGCCGCAAGATCGACAAGCTGCTCGTGATGCCGGTGCGGGGGTAGGCCGCCCCTGATTTTCGTCCGGCCGGGTTCAGAACGGGCGTGACGAATGACGTTCCCGCTCTATCTCACGCCAGCCGATATCCCGGCGGCAGAAACCGCTCGGGAAGTCGATCGTGTCGACGGCCGCATAGGCGTGCTCCTGCGCTTCGCCGATGGTGGCGCCCAGCGCCGTGACGTTGAGCACGCGTCCGCCACTGGCGACCAGCGCACGCTCCTTCATCGCCGTGCCGGCGTGGAACACCTTCACGCCTTTGCTTTCGGCCGCCTCGATCCCGCCGATCGTGCCGCCTTTCTCAGGGGTGTCGGGATAGCCTTTCGCGGCCATGACGACGGTGAGTGCACAGTCCTCCGCCATCGTCACGGACCCGTGATCCGCCAGCCGTTCTTCCGCCGTCGCGAGCAGCAGTTCGGCAAGATCGTCCTGCAGGCGCATCATCAGCACCTGGCACTCCGGGTCGCCGAAGCGGCAATTATACTCGATCAGCTTCGGCCCCATATGGGTCAGCATCAATCCGGCGTAGAGCACGCCACTATAGGGGGTGCCCTCCTGCGCGAGCGTCGCAACCGTGGGGCCGATGATCGTCTGCAGCACTTCGCGCTCCAGCTCCGGCGTCAACACGCGCGCAGGCGAATAGGCGCCCATTCCGCCGGTGTTGGGTCCTGTATCGCCGTCGCCCACCCGTTTGTGGTCCTGCGCACTGCCGAAAGGGAGGATGAAATGGCCGTCGGTCAGCGCGAAGAAGCTCGCCTCCTCGCCGGTCAGGAACTCCTCGATCACCACCTCCGCGCCCGCCGCGCCGAACGCGCCACCGAACATATCCTCAAGCGCGGCCTCGACCTCGGCATGGGTGTAGGCAATGATGACGCCTTTTCCCGCCGCAAGCCCGTCGGCCTTGATGACCACAGGCAGGCCGAATGTCCCGACCCGCGCGCGCGCCTCCTGCAGCGAACGTACCCGCGCATAGCCGGCGGTCGGAATGTTCGCCCGCGAGCACAGATCCTTGGTGAAACCCTTCGATCCTTCGAGCTGGGCCGCGGCTTTGCTTGGGCCGAATACGGGTACTCCCTGCTGCCGCAGGCTGTCGGCGAGGCCGTCGACCAGCGGTGCTTCGGGCCCAACCACCACTAGTCCGATCGCGTTATCCCGAACGAACGCAATCACGGCATCGTGGTTTGCCGCATCAAGGGTGACGATCCGTGCATGCTGCGCTATGCCGGGGTTGCCTGGCGCCGCGTAAAGCGCCTCCACGCGTGGCGATTGCGCCAGCTTCCAGGCGAGGGCATGCTCGCGTCCGCCCGAACCCAAAAGCAGGATATTCATGTCGCAGTCCCCGGAAAATGATGCTGTGTTCGATGCCTCGGGCCGCCTGTTAGCGCAGGAGCGGGAGGGAGACAACGCAGCCGCGCTTTCCGTGTCGGAATTGTCGGCCTTGCTCAAACATACCGTTGAGGACCGGTTCGGCCATGTTCGCCTGCGCGGTGAGATTTCCGGCTACAAGCGGGCGGCGTCGGGCCATGTCTATCTCTGCCTCAAGGATGAGGGAGCCGTGATCGACGGCGTGATGTGGAAGGGCAGCGCGGCCCGCATCCCCTTCGCGCCGGAGGACGGAATAGAGGTGATCGCCACCGGCCGCCTCACGACCTATCCGGGCCGTTCCAAATACCAGATCGTGATCGATCGGATGGAGCTGGCCGGTGAGGGTGCGTTGATGCAGCTGCTCGAACAGCTGAAGCGCAGGCTCGCGTCCGAGGGACTGTTCGATCGCGCGCGAAAGAGGCCGCTCCCGTTCCTGCCGCGCGTGATCGGCGTCGTCACGTCGCCCACGGGCGCGGTGATCCGTGACATTCTCCATCGATTGGAGGACCGCTGCCCCACCCGTGTGCTGCTGTGGCCGGTGCAGGTGCAGGGGGAAAGTGCGGCAGCCCAGGTGGCGGCGGCCGTGCGCGGGTTTGACGCCATGACGTCCGGCAGGTCGATTCCTCGTCCGGACCTCCTCATCGTCGCGCGCGGCGGCGGATCGATTGAGGACCTCTGGGCCTTCAACGAAGAGATTGTTGTTCGTGCCGTGGCGGAATGCTCGATACCAACCATCTCAGCCGTCGGGCATGAAACCGATACGACGCTGTGCGACCATGCCGCAGACGTCCGCGCGCCGACGCCGACCGCCGCCGCGGAACTGGCGGTGCCCGTTCGTGCCGAACTGATGGCGGGGGTGACGGAGCTTGGGCTGCGCGCGGGCCGCTGTGCCCGGCGCCTCGTCGAACAGAAGCGGGAGCGTCTGGCCCTGACGACGCGCCTGTTGCCGACGCCCGAAGCGCTGGTGGGCGTTCAGCGTCAGCGTGCGGATGACCTGGGTGAACGTCTGAACCGTGGCCTGCGCCATCGGGTGACACTCGCTTGGCGGAACCTTGCCGACGCGGGTGGCGCGCTACGACCTTCCTTGCTGCAGCAGCGGATCGCGCGGGAACGTGACCGGATTGACGCTCTGCGTCTCCGGCCCGAAATCGTGACACGCGCCATCGAAAGAGGGCGGGAGCGGCTTGACCATGTCTGGCGGTTGGCGTTGTCGCTTGATCCGCGCCGCCCATTGGCACAGGGTTTTGCTTTGGTGACGGCAGGCGGAAATGTTCTGACCACTTCGGCTATGGCTCGCGCAGCAGGCGACATGACGCTTCGCTTCCAGGATGGGGCGATCGATGTTTCGGTACAGGATGGGGTTGAGAAACAGGACTTCCGGCGGCTATCATCGTCAACGAAAGGGCGAGCCGCGACCCCCCGGGCTTCGGCCACGGAGGCGCAGCAGGATTTGTTCGCCGCGACGACAAGAGAGAATAATGATGTTGATGAGCGGTAAGGATCAGCCCGCGCGGCTGCATTACATGGCCTACAGTTTCCGTATGCTGAGCCCGGGCGACCATGTGATCTGCGCTGTGACCGGCCAGAAGATCCTCCTCGACGATCTGCGCTACTGGTCCATTGTGCGCCAGGAGCCTTATATCGGCCCCGAAGCGTCGACGAAGGCGGAGCTGAAGTGGCGCAAAGAAAAAGGCCTGCCCGCTTGACGTGACGAGGGTTGGCATATCCGTGACGCGACGAATGGCGACCCTGCTGGCGGTAACGGCACTGGCAGGGTGCGTCGAGCCGGATCAGCGGCGGACGCCGGTGCAAGTGCATCTGGCCGATCCTGCGACTGCGGCACCTTTAACGGGCCGAGACTTCATTCTCAACGGCGCGGGGCGGCAGGGCGGCCTGATGCGCGGCACCGTTCCAGCGGGAACGCGGGTGCTGGAATTTGACGGCGCGCCGGTCCCGGTGGACCAAGACGGCCGCTTCCTTATCGCTTTCGACCGCGATGCGCCTGCGGCCGCTACCCTGCGCGCGGTGCTGGACGATGG
>DASULD010000172.1:0-11003 GCA_036278355.1 Sphingobium sp. | reverse complement strand
CGCAATCTCCAGGTGGTCGGCCGCAACGGGATGCACCATTACAACAATCAGGATCATTCGATGCTCACCGCGATGTTGGCGGTGGACAATATCCTCGGCGGGTCCAATGATCTGTGGAACGTCGATGTTGATCAGGACGATTATGAGGACATAGAATCCTCGGCCAACATCAGGGAACGGGAGCAAAAGGTTGAGCGCGCTGCTGTCATCAACCGTCAAAGTGAACCCGCTTAGCGACCTGGACGTGCGTCCGACGGTAGCGGTCATCGTCCCGGCGCATAATGCCCGGGCGACGCTGCCCGTTTGCCTCGCGGCGATACATGCGATGGCCTGGCAGCCGGACGAGCTGATCCTGTTCAGCGACGGCTCGACCGACGAGACGGAGGAAATTGCCCGGGAAGCCGGTGCCACCGTTTTGCGGAACGAGGGCCGTCCGCGCGGGCCGGCCTATGGCCGCAATGAAGGCGCGCGCGCCGCTAAGTCCGATCTCGTGCTGTTTGTCGATGCCGATGTCGTCATATCGCAGGACGCGCTGGAACTGCTGATCGCCGACATGCAGGAAACCGGCGCGAAGGCGGCGTTCGGGTCCTATGACGATACCCCCCAGTCGCAGCGCGCAACCAGCCTCTACGCCAATCTGCGCCACCATTTCGTGCATCAGAACGGGTCACGCGACGCCAGCACCTTCTGGTCGGGTCTGGGCCTGGTCGACCGGCAGGCATTTCTCGATGCCGGAGGTTTCGATGCCGATCTGTTCGCGCATCCCAGCATCGAGGACATCGAGCTTGGCGCGCGATTCGTGGCGGCGGGACACCGAATTCGGCTGGTGCCGGAGGCGCTGTGCAAGCACTGGAAGGACTGGAGCCTCTGGCGCGTGTGGCATACCGATGTCGTGCGGCGCGCGTTGCCGTGGTCACGCCTGCTGGCCGACGGCAAGACGGGCGGAAACGACCTTAACGTCAGCGGAGCGGAACGGGTCAGGGCCGCGGTGGCGCTCCTCATCGCCGCGTTGCTGGGCGGCTCGCTCCTGTGTACCGGAATCGAGCTTTTCACTCCGGCCAAAACACCGGCCTTCAAGCTGTGGACAGCTACGGGCCTGGCCGTCTTTATCTACGTCTGGCTCAATCGCGAGTTCTTCGCGTTCCTTGCCCGACGCCTGCCCCCGGTGCGAACAGCGATCGCGATGACCATGCACTGGTGCTACCACATCTACGCTCCGGTTACCTACGTGCTCGTGCTTGTGAGGACCCGGCTCGGCCTGCGCGGCGCCTCTGCCTGAAACCAGCCTTGTCCTCATCTTCCAGTCGGCTGTTCTTACGATTGACGGGGCTGCTGAGCCCGGCGGCGCTGGTGCTCGCGCTCACAGGCTGCTCGGGGTACGACACGGCGACGGTGAAGATCGATACGCGGCTGCGATTCCAGACGATCGAGGCGTGGGAAGCCACGGCCAAGGCGTGGGAGTTCAATAAGGACACGGACCGGTTTGACGGTAGTTGGCTGCCAATCCGCGACCGGATCCTGAGGGGCCTGATCGACGAGGGGGGCATCACCCGACTGCGTCTCGAACTGCGAAGCGGCGCCGAAAATCCAGTGGATTACTGGTCGCTCTTTCGATCCGGGCGGATTGGTAATGAGCAGTTGCGATCGCACTTCTATGAAAAGATCAACGACAATGCCGACCCGCGTACGCTTAACGATGCCGGTGTCCAGTTTTCCGAACTGGATTTTCGCGTCGAGAACTTTGTCCTGCCTGCGATGCGGATTGCGAAAAAGCTCGGTCGGCCGATGGATTTCACGTTGTGCTATGTCGATTTCGCTTGGACAGACCGCAAGGGGACGCTGTCCCACGCCCGCAACCCGCAGGAGTATGCCGAACTGATCGCGGCGGCCTACGTCCATCTCCGGCGGAAATATGACATCGTGCCCAGCGCGCTGGAGATCATTCTGGAGCCTGACAACAGCGACGGCTGGCGGGGCAGGCAGATAGGCGAAGCGATCGTCGCGGTCTCACGGCGCCTGACGGAACAGGGCGTCACCACGCCGATCATAGCGCCTTCTGTATCGGTGGGACGGCGCGCCCCGGATTATTTCGACGAACTGAACCGGGTGCCAGGCGCGGCCGAGCGTGTATCGGTCCTATCCTATCATCGCTATGGCGGCATCCTTCCCGATCGGACGCTCCAACAGATCGCCGGGCGCGCCAAGTCGGCCGGTGCCCGCACAGCAATGCTGGAATTCACCCATGCGACGGTCGACGACTTGTTCGACGACCTTGTCGGCGGCAATGTCTCCAGCTGGCAGAAATACGGCATCGCAGGGCCGGCGAGGGGAGGCGGGCCGCAACCTCCAGGCAACATGATGATTGTCGCTGATGCCGGCGGAAAACGCGCGCGTATCGGCATTCTGCCCGCGTCGGCGCCGTTGGCGCAACTGTTCCGTTCTGTCCGGCCTGGCGCGGTGCGAATCGGCGCCACCGCTGATCGGCAGGATGTCGGCGCGGTTGCGTTCCGCAATCCGGGTGGCGGGATCGCTGTGTCGGTGAAGGCCGATCCTGGTCTGGTGCGGCGGGCTCAGGAGGCGATCTGGCGGCATCTCGGCCTCAGGACGCCTGCGCTATCGTCCGGCGGGAGCCACCGGGTCCGCATAGCGGGACTGCCGCCCGGACGCTACGCGGTGGAACGCTCCAACGCCGATATCGGTACGAACATGCGCTGCCGGATGGTCATAGGGAAGGGCGCTGTAGCCGTTGTCGTCCTGCGCGATGGCGACTTGGCGACCCTTTCCGAGCGGGACGCCGACGCTACAGCCGAAATGCAGCCGTGCCCTGCGGAGGGCGACGGCTGGCACTAGGCTGCGTCGGTATCATTTGATCGCGACGAACCCTTCGAAACAGACATATTTCATGACGCTCATCACGTCCTTGAACCCGGCTCGGGCGAAAAGATCGAGATTGCCCTGGGTCGAGAAGGGTTCCAGGACACCCTTCAGGCTGCGCGTCTTGGAAACGATTTCGTCGCAGTCGAAACCCTGGGCAAGCTTGAACTCATTGTACATGCCCACGGCCATGTCCTGGAAACGGGCGTCGGGCGCGCGTACCTTTTCGAACATGATCAGCGCACCGCCCCAGTTCAGCGCCTGGTAGAGCTTGTCGAACAACTGTTGCCGGTCGCGCGGAGGGATGAACTGCATTGTGTAATAGGAGATGATGAGATCGGCGGGCTCAAAGCTGAAGACCCGCGCATCCTCTTCGAGGATCGTGATCGATGGCGTATCGGCGCAGTGCTCGCGCGCCTTGGCGACCATAGCGGTCTCGACATCCATGCCGACGAACCTGGCGCCTTCGCGGTGGGCGTTATGGCTGGCGACCTTGCGCAGCAGCTCCCCGGTTGACACGCCGACCTCATAAACCGTGCTGGTCGAACCGACGAAATAGTCGCTCAACTGGCAGACAAGTTCATGCCCTTCGGCATAGAGCGGCACGGAATGCTTGATGTGGTCGACAAATGTATCGGGCACATTACCACCGAAATTCCACGCCGCATTTCCGGTCTCGATATTCTGACCAACCTTGGCGAGCTTCATGACTGCCTCCGATCCCTGAATCAGCGCCGAGTATGTGCCCCACAGGTCACCCGATCAAGCGCGTTAAGCCATTAACCAATATGTGTTTCGTTCCTTTGCGGAACTGTTTTCAACCGCGAATCCGCTGTCCCAGATGGCGCACGGCCTGCCGCGCGCGAAAATAGAGCGTTCCTCCTTCAAGAAAGTTACGCCAGGCGCGAGCATTGCGAAAATAATGCATGTCAATGCGCGGTATGTCGTGCCGGTCCTGGCCGCGCCGGACCTTTGCGAATCTGGTGCCGAAGGCGGCCGGGTATCGGCCCGCGATGGCACCGACGACCTGCGCATCGACATCCCCATAGGGCGCCGCAAAGGCTCGTGTCGGTCGTCCGAGCCATTCGGCAAGATCATCGCCGCTGCCGCCGATCTCTTCCTCTCGCGCTGCCGGCGATAACTGCGTGAGATGGGGGTGGGTGCGGCTGTGCGCGCCGAACTCAAGGCCTGCTCCGGCGAGCGTCACTATCTGCTCCCGCCGCATCAGCGGCCGGTTGGTAGCAGGGGCGGTATACCAGTCCTCGACCCCGCCCAGCTTGCGGGTGGGCACGAACATCAGCGCGGAAAGGCCATGCCGTTGCAGCACCGGCACGGCATTGTCGGCGAAATCGGCGAACGCATCATCAAAAGTAATAAGCACGCGCCGATCCAGCGCCGCCTTGCCCTCGTGCCAGGCAAGAAACTGATCCAGTGTCGCGCTTTTATAGCCGCAGGCCGACAGCGTCTCCATCTGCATGGCGAAAACGCCGAGCGGGATCGACGTCGGCCCCGGCATATCCGATATGGAGTGATAGGTCAGGACCAACGCGGTTTCGGTCACGAGACATTATCCGTTCGTTTCATGCCTGGTCGAAAAAGGGTTTCCCCGACGGCGTCAGTCCTCGACCACGTGGCTTTCAAATTCCTTGCGGTGAATGGCCCAGCGCGCATCGTCGAAGCGTCCTTCGCCGTCGATGCAATCCACGGCGGCCGCCGCCATCGCCAGCGCATGATGGGTATTGTCGTGCGCAAACAAGCCTTGCCGTCCGAAGGTGAGTAGCCCGTCGATCGAGGCGATCCAGCGGTCGAGCACGGCGAAATGCTCCTCGAAATGCCGGTCATAGACTGGGTAGGCATGGGACAGGCGCCGCGTCGCCGAGGATTTGAGCTTCGGTTGCGGCAGCCCACACGCGACCAGCCACTCGCACAGTTTGTGCCCCAGGGCATCGTCGTCGAGCGACCACAGGTCTTCATGCGGATCGCATGGCAGCTCCGCGCAAAGCACGGTCGTTCCCCGGGGCTCGGTGCTGGCGGAATAGTTCTTGGGTTCGGACAGGCGTGAGATCGGAACGTTGAGTTCTGGAAAATAATGAGCGTCATATTCAGTGTACTGGTCCTGATCCAGCGTGATGTAGATCAGGATCATGCCGCGAGAACGGATGGAATCAGCAGCTTTCGACACTTCAGCGGGCGCGGCGGGCTGCATCATGCGGACAAGGGCGTTCAGGGGCAGCGTCGACCAGATATGATCCGCCTCGGTACGTTCCTCCCCCTGTCCATTGGCCCAGCGTACCGCGCGCACCCTGCCACCGTCATGCTCGATGGCGTTGACGCCCGATTGCAGGTGGACCCGCGCACCCAGCTGCTTTGCCCCGTTCATCAGTGCGTCGCTGATCATGCCGAAGCCCTGGCGCGGATAATAGAAGATGCCCGTCTGGGGCTTCTTGAATCCGGGAAGCTGTCCGAGCACCTTCCTGATGATCTTGCCGATCGAGCTGCCGGAAATGCGACGCCGCGCGAGCGTTACCGCAAGTTCTTCGGGGGGGAGTGCCCAAAGCTTGCGCATATAGGGATAATAGAACCCCTCGCACATCGCCGGGCCGAGTTCCTTGTGGAGGATAGTGGCGAAGGTTTCCTCCTCCGGATTGGCCGTGCCCTTGCGGAAAGGTTTCGCAGCCATGTCGCGTAGCAACCCGAAGGCGAAGGATTTGGGCATGCGCATCAGCAGATCGACCGGCTTTAGCGGAAAGTGAATCCAGCTGCCTTTCAGGCGAATGCGGCCGTGACGGGGACGAACCAGCAACTCGTCACCCAGTAGGTCCTTGATCATCGAAAGGATTTCCGGATCACTCGCCGGGTGGAGGCGGTGGCTGCCGAAATCGCAGTGGACGCCGTCGAGCAGGAAGCTTCCCGAATTTCCACCCGCGCGGTCCGCCCGCTCCAGCAGCAGCGGCTTGGCCTTGCCGCTTCGACCGAGCATGTAGGCGGCGCCGACCCCGGCCGGTCCACCGCCCAGAACGGCGATACGCGGGCCAGCATCTTCCTTGAAACCGAGTGTGTCTGCTGAAGTCATCAAATCTGCCCTATATGGGGTTGAGGGTCCGGCCGGGGCGATCCCGCCGGGCGCGCGACTGCCGAAAATCCGGACTGAATGGCGATGCCAACAATGCCACTCGCGTAAAGGACGGTCTGCCAGATCAGGCCCACCGCGATAACCGCACCATAGCTTGCGCCAAAGGGGCTGAGCAGCGCCGCCATACTGGCTTCTCGAACCCCAAGGCCGCCCAGGCTGATCGGCAGGATCGCTATGATCTTGGCAGCCGCCCAGGCATAAAACCATGCCGCCGCCGGGATCGTCATGCCCAGCGCCAGCGCGAAGGCGATGTTGATCGCAACGAACAGGCTCTGAACGAGGAGAGAAAGCAGCAGGCAGGCAAGTAACAGCCCCGGTTGCCGACCGAGATCGGCCAGTATCGCCATAGCGCGCGCAAGCAGGCGGCCGACCTTGCCATCACCCGCGATCCGCGTCGCGAGGCCGCCGAGCGGCGCGGCGAGATAACGCAGCATCAGCACGGCGAGGACCAGCGCAACGGCTACACCGGCGGCGGTGAGCATGGCCGTCTGACCATCCGGCTGAAAGGCGAACCACGCCCCGCCGAGCGCCACGAGCCCCAACGAGATAGTGTCGATCAGCCGGTCGGCGAGCGAACCGATGGCAAGGCGTCCCTTGTCTCCGCTGGCCGACAGAACCAGTCCGGCGCGCACCACATCGCCGCCGGCAACACCCGGCAGCGCAAGGTTTGCGCCAAGCCCCGCCAGATGCGCGCGGAACGCTTGGCCGAACCGTATGTCGGCACCTATCAGCATCCACCATTTCGCGGCGGTGATCATGTGGCCGATCAGGAACATGGCAAAGCCGGACAGCCATAGCCACGGCGGCAGGCGCCGGGCTGCGTCCCATACTTCCCGGAATGGCACTACGTGAAATATGATGGCCAGCACGGCGGCGCTGACCAGGATGCGCAACGCCCAGTGCAGAAGCCTGCGGCGAGAGGGCTGCATCAGCGTCTGTCCGGCGGCCGAAGGTGCAGGCGCGCGATCATGTCGGCGATAAGACCCAGCGACCAGACCATGAACGCGCCGAGCATACCGAAGATAGCCGTTTCGGACAGGTTATCCAGGAACAGGTCATAGATGGCCTTGGCAAAGCCGAGCAGGAACAGGAACGCTCCGATCGGCAGGAACACGCGCAGCGGCTGGAAATAAACCGTAAGGCGGCACACCAGCAGCATGAAGCGGAAGAAGTCGCGCGCCTTGATTTTCGACGTCCCGACGCGCTTGCCGTAAGTGATCGGCAGATAGGCCACGTTGAAACCCGATGCGAGCATGCACAAGGTGATCGTCGTAGTGAAGGAAAAGGCGTTCGGCAAAAGGTGCAGAAACCGCTCCAGCTCGGGCCTGCGGAACACGCGCAGGCCCGAATTGAGGTCGGTGATCTTGTGCTGCGCGAGATAGCTGGCGAGCGAGTTGAGGATCCACTTCGCGGGCTTGCGGATCATCGGCACGCCCTTCATCGCCGCGCCCCGATCGCCCACGACCATCTCGTTATAGGCCGCCATCTCGATCATTTGGGGCAGCACCTCCGCCGGATAGGTGCCGTCGGCATCAATGATCGCGACCAGCGGCGCCTTGGTCACCGCGATGCCCGCCTTCAGCGCGCGGCCGTACCCCCCGTTGTTCGGGAAATCGACGACATGCGCGCCGGTGCTTTTCGCAGCGGCGAGGGTCGCGTCGCGCGAGCCATCATTGACGACGACGATTTCGTAGCTGATGCCAGCGTCGCCGAGCACACGGCGCACCTGCTCGATCGTCGGGACGATCGCATTTTCTTCGTTGTAGGCAGGGATGACAACGGATACCGCCGGTATCGATGCCACATCACCCGCCACGCTGGCGGTCGCCGGCTCAACCGTCTTCATTCACACCCCCGATGGATATTTCACGCAGCTGCCGCATAACATGGCGGTATTAAGCGCCTATTACCGCCGCGCGCTGCTGCAACGCAACAGCGTTCACCCTTTTTGTCGTGGTTTCGTTAGCCTATGTGCTGGCCTTTCCGGCGGGGCGGAACGCTCGCAGCGCCTTACGCGAACAATCTCATGCCGCCGGCGTACCAGGGACAGGACGATCAGTCCTCGAATACACGGCTGACCGGGCAGCGCAGCTCCCACTCGAATCCCTCTGGCAGGTAACGGCTTTCAACTTCAGCCTGGAGGTTGATCCGCGGAACGCGGTTAACCACTGTGCTGCCGAATCCCTCATGCTGGGGATGCGTTACGGACGGTCCACCCCGCTCTCGCCAGCGCAGCACGAACCTGTCTCCGGCGATGTCGTTCTCTATATCCCAGCGCACCTCGATCGTGCCGCTGTCGTTGGACAGCGCGCCATATTTTGCGGCGTTGGTGACCAGCTCGTGCAGCGCCATGCTGATGGTTTCGGCAGGCATGGGCTTTATCAGTATGCGAGGCCCGCTCATCGTCACGCGACTGTCGAAGATGTCATCCACATAATAGAACTGTGTCCGGACGAGGTCCTCCATCTGGACGCCCGTCCACTGCCGGTTGACGAGCAATTCCTGATTGGCGGCCAGCGCCTTCAACCGGTCCTCGAAACTTTCGACAAACTCCGGGTGATCGGCAGGGGCGGTCCGTCTCGCCAGTGCCTGGATCATGGACAGCATGTTCTTGGAACGGTGGTTGACTTCCCGCATCAGCAGCTTGATCTGTTCCCGTTGTTCGCGTTCCTCGGTAATGTCGGTGTTGGTGCCGAGCCAGCAGACGATCTTGCCTAAGTCATCGTGGAGTGGAACTGCGCGGGAAAGAAACCAGCGATATTGCCCATCGGCCCCACGCAACGGGAAAACGTCCTCCCATTCGACACCGGCCGCGCAGCAATTCCGGAAATGTTCGGATACCCTGTCCACATGGTCCGGATGGTGAACCTTCTGCCAGCCCCAGCCGCGCATGTCCTCGAACCGGGTCCCGGTATATTCATACCACCGTTTGTTGTACCAGATGACCGAGCCGTCCGGCTCCGCCATCCACGCGAACTGCGACATGTTGTCGGCGAGCATGTGCAACCGCCATTCCGTTTCGCGCAGCAACGCATCGGCGGCGCGCTTTTCGCGAAGGTCTCGGGCGATCTTCGATGCGCCGATGATCTTGCCGCTGTCGTCCCGCACGGGTGACACCGTGATGGATACGGGGATCAACTCACCCGAGGCGGTTATGCGCGTCGTCTCATAGGCTTCCAGCAACTCGCCCGCCTTCACCCTGCGGAGGATCATGTCCTCTTCATACTGCAGTTCGTCAGGGATCAGCGTGCGGATCGATTTGCCGATCATCTCCTCCGCCGTAAAACCGAAAATCCTGGTCGCCCCCGGATTCCAGCTCACAATGATGCTGTTGAGATCCTTGCTGATGATGGCGTCCGTGGAAGACCGGACAATCGCGGCGAGCAGCGCATCGCTCTGGATAAGAGGCGATTCGGCCCTGGCGGCCGACAGCGCACTCATGGGTAGTAAGCCTGCAGGGTGCGTCGCATCATCATGTGCTCCGGGTTAGAGCCTAAAACAAAGCACGCAAGAAAAAACCAATGATTACAAATTCTTTTCGTAAACGGTGTATATCTTATTGACCTTGCTGTCGATGGCGTCGGCAATAGCGTTCATTCCTTGATTGTCGTCCAGGACCCAACCCAGCTCGCCCCTCGACGAACCGTAATCCGTGACCGCGCTGCGCCGGATATACTCGATCATCATGAACGCCAGCTGGCTGGCCATGCGAGAGGACTGCAGCCGCTTGACCACGCCCATCAGGGGCACCCGCATCGTCCGAACTCGAGGTTTGCGCAGCCACCACAGCAGCTTCGCCCAGCCGAACGGAAACATGGAGCCGTTGAGTGGCTTCAGTGCCTCGTTTAGATCCGGCAGGGTCATCATGAAGGCGACCGGCTCTCCGTCCAGCTCGGCTATACGGATCAGGTCTTCAAACACGATCGGCTTCAGCTTCTTGCCCGTGAACGCCACCTCGCTGTCGGTGATGGGGACGAAACCCCAGTTGTCGCCCCAGGCATCGTTCAGGATGTGAAGGATAAGCGCGGCTTCCTCGTCAAACCGGCTCTTGTCGACCTTGCGGATGCGTATCCTGGGATTTTTCTCTCCCGATTGCACGATCCGCTGCACCAGGGGCGAAAACCCTCGCACGATATCGAGCTCATATGTGCGCAACTGCTTGACCGGCCTGTGACCGGCTAACTCAACCCATTGCTGGTACATCGGCCGGTGGTGGCCCATCATCACCGTAGGGGGATGGTCGTGGCCAAAGGTGAGCAGGCCGGGCTCTTCCCAGATCGAAAGCGACAGCGGACCGAGCGCGCGCGTCATGCCTTTGGCACGCAGCCATTCCTCCGCGCGGGCGATAAGTGCGAGTCCGCTCTCCTTGTCCAGCGCGTCGAACATGCCCCAGTTTCCGGTGCCCGGTCCCATTCCCTGCGCGGATGGCATCTTGAGCGCCAGATGGTCGATATGGGCGGAAATACGGCCGGTGACTTTGCCGTTGCGCCGCGCCAGGAAATACTGCGCCTCGCCATGTTCGAACCAGGGGTTCTTGCCCGGCGTCAGCAGTCCTCTCACTTCCTGTCGCAGCGGCGGAACCCAGGCGGGATCGTCGCGATAGACGTCCCAGGCCAGATCTATGAAAGCCTTGAGATCAGCCTGATTCTCCACGGGAGAAATGATGAGGTCGGACTGTGTCACGGATATCCCTTTGCCATGCGGTGTTTTGCCCTGCGTGCCGCGCCCCGGCCTTGTCAAGCATCGCGCTCTGGATCAAAGGGCCCGGGCCATGTTGCTGCCACGATCTGCGCGCATTTGGCCGCTAGGAGTCGAGTCATGACACTGCACGGGAAGATTGAGGCCGATACCGGAACGGTGATGGGTGGCGCTGACGCGATAGCTCGCCCTCCCGTGCCCGATGACGCGGTCATGCTGCGCGCGGCGGTGGAACTGACACGCGACATATCGGCAGCAAGGCCGTCAATCTACTGGCCCGATATGATGGGATCGGCTG
>DASULD010000171.1:0-16088 GCA_036278355.1 Sphingobium sp. | reverse complement strand
CCGACACGGGTATTTCGCGCGTGCCGTTGAGGTAATCGGCGGTCAGGCTTCCCGTGGCGGCGAGGATGTCGGCGAGCGAGCCCTGCGCCACAATCTCTCCGCCATGCACGCCCGCGCCCGGTCCCATGTCGACGATGTGATCGGCGGCGCGGATCGCGTCTTCGTCATGTTCGACCACGATGACCGTGTTGCCGAGATCACGCAGGCGCTTGAGGGTCACCAGCAGCATGTCGTTGTCACGCTGGTGCAGGCCGATGCTGGGCTCATCGAGCACGTAGAGCACGCCTGACAGGCCAGAGCCGATCTGGCTGGCCAGGCGGATACGCTGGCTCTCGCCGCCCGACAGCGTGCCCGACGTGCGGTCGAGGTTCAGATAATCGAGTCCGACATTGTTCAGGAAGCCGATACGTTCCACAATCTCCTTCAGGATCGCGCGGGCGATCTGGTTCTGCTGATCCGTCAGCTTTTCGGGCAGCGCGCTGAACCAGGAAAGCGCGTCCACCACGCTCAGTCGTGTAACGGCGCTGATGTCGCTGTCTGCGAGCTTCACCGATAGCGCTTCGGGCTTGAGGCGCTTGCCCTCGCACACCTCGCAGGGCTGCGCGGTCTGGTACTTGCCCAGTTCTTCGCGCATCCACGCGCTCTCGGTCTGCAACATGCGGCGATTGAGATTGCCGATGACCCCCTCGAACGGCTTTTTCACCTCATAGCTTTTGCGTCCGTCCTGAAAGCGCAGGGTGACGGGCCGCCCCCCCGTGCCGTACAGGATGACGAGGCGCACCTCTCCCGGCAGATCCTTCCACGGCGTCTCCAGCGAGAAGCCGAACTCCCGCGCGAGGCTGTCGAGCACCTGCATATAATAGGGGCTCGGCGGGTTGGACTTGGCCCAGGGAACGATCGCACCCTTCTTGAGGCTCAACGCCTCGTTGGGGACCACGAGCTGCTCATCGAACAGCAGCTTCTCGCCGAGCCCGTCACAGGCCGGGCAGGCCCCCTGCGGCGCGTTGAAGCTGAACAAGCGCGGCTCGATCTCGGATATGGTGAAGCCGGAGACGGGGCACGCGAATTTTTCTGAAAAGACGATGCGGTTGGGGGGAATGCCTGCGCCTTTCAGATTGCCACCGTCTGCCGCTTCGGCCTCGCGACCCGGCACGACGCCCTCGGCCAGGTCGACATACGCCAGACCATCGGCAAGGCGCAGCGCGGCCTCGAAGCTGTCGGCGAGCCGTGTCTGGATATCGGGCCGCACCGCAAGGCGATCCACCACGACCTCGATGTCATGCTTGTATTTCTTGTCGAGCGCGGGTGCGTTCTCGATTTCATGAAATTCGCCGTCGATACGCACGCGGGTAAAGCCCGCCTTCTGCCACTCCGCAAGCTCCTTGCGGTATTCGCCCTTGCGTCCGCGCACCACCGGCGCAAGCAGATACAGCCGCGTTCCCTCCGGCAACTGCATCACCCGATCGACCATCTGGCTGACGGTCTGTGCGCTGATCGGCAGGCCGGTCGCAGGGCTGTAGGGAACGCCCACCCGCGCCCACAGCAGGCGCATATAATCGTAGATCTCGGTTACCGTGGCAACGGTAGAGCGCGGGTTGCGCGAGGTTGTCTTCTGCTCGATGCTGATCGCGGGGGACAGTCCGTCGATATGTTCGACATCGGGTTTCTGCATCATTTCGAGGAACTGCCGCGCATAGGCGGACAGCGACTCGACATAGCGCCGTTGCCCCTCGGCATAGATGGTGTCGAACGCCAGGCTCGACTTGCCGGATCCGGACAGGCCGGTGATGACGATCAGGCGATCACGGGGCAGATCGACGTCAAAGCCCTTGAGATTATGCTCCCGCGCGCCGCGCACGGAAATGGTGTTCAGCATGGGACGCGTCCGCGCCGGATCGATATCATCGGTGTTCATGCTCCGTGTTCTACATTCGTTCTCTGGTGGGCGCCAGAGCCAAGATAGGATGTCACGGGGCGTGATAACAGGGTTCCGGCACAGGAACCGGAAATGGTCTTTCGGGGGCGGATCATTATGCGGGTGAGCGGGCGTCCTGTCCGGTTTGCTCCCGATTTTGTACCTTCGAAGGTGCGCCGACCGCCGAGCCGATCAGCAGTACGGCCGCCGCACCGTCGGACACCGCCCGGCTGGCGATGGACAGCAGGTCGAGCCGGGTATGCACCAGCTGCTCGTCCGGGAGGCTGGCGCTGGCGGCGATCAGCACCGGCGTGTCGCCGGGCAGCCCTGCGGCGATGAGATTGCGCATGACCTCCGCAGCAGCCGCTTTTCCCATATAGACAGCCAGCGTCGCGTCCGGATCGGCCAGCGCGCGCCAGTCAAGGTCCAGCGCCTCGCCCGCACGCGCATGTGCGGTGACGAACTGCACCCGGCGCGCGAGACCGCGCAGCGTCAAGGAATGGCCCGCACTCGCCACCGCCGCACTCGCCGCCGTGATGCCGGGGCAGATATGGACAGGAACGCCGTGCGTCCGCAGCGCCGCCATCTCTTCGGCGGAGCGGCCGAAGATCGACGGATCCCCGCCTTTGAGGCGCACCACACGTTCGCCCGCCAGTGCCGCCACGACCAGCATGTCGTTGATGCCGTCCTGCGGTTTGGAATGCCTGCCGGAACGCTTGCCCACCGCGACACGCCGGACATGAGCGGGAATGAGGTCGAGCACCCCTGGACCCACTAGCGCGTCATAAAATACGACCGACGCCGAGCGGATCAGCCGCTCGGCCTTGCGCGTCAGCAAGTCCGGATCACCCGGCCCCGCACCCACCAGCCATACGGTTCCCGGCTCAATCATGCCGCAACCCCCTTCGCGTCCGCATCGTCGGGCCGGGGCGCCTCGATCAGGCGCGCTATGGCGGGCCGGCAGCTTCCACAATTGGTTCCTGCATTGAGCGCTGCTCCGACGTCTTCAACGCTCGTCAGATTTCGGGTCGCGATCGCGCCCAATATGGTTTTCATCCCCACATCGAAACAGACACAGATGATGGGTCCGGCGTCCGGCGCGGGCGTGGCCGGGCGTCCCGCCAGCAACGCGGCCGGCCCCTCGCCGTCCCCGGCTCCGAGTTGGGCCGCAATCCAGTCGCGGGCAGGCAAGGTTCCGCTGCGGGTCAGGAACAGCGCCGCCGACAGCATGCCCTCCCCGTCCCGCACGGCGATGCGGCGGGTGCCGCGCCCCTTGTCGAATGCCTCTATACGTCCGCCCGCTGGAAGCAGCGCATCGACGTCGATCGCTCCATCGCCAGCCAGTTCGACCAGCCAGCCCCCCGGAAGGCGCGCACGCGTCCAGTAGATCGCATCGGGCATTCCGACCCAGTCGCGGACCACCAGGAAAGCTCGCCAGTCGGGTGTCCAGGCTTCCACATCCGCCGCGCTGTCCTTGAATCCCGGCTGGCCGGAAACCGGATCAACCGCCTGGTCGGGAAGACGTCCGGTGCGGCCGCCGCTGCTCATCATATCGGTCCAGTGCATGGGCACGAAGATTTCGCCCACGCGCTGCGCATCGGAAACGTGGACGCGATAGATGCTCTGGCCCTGCGGCGTGCGCACTCGGACCAGGCCGCCATCGTCCACGCCGCGCGCGGCAGCATCGCCGGGGTGAATCTCCAGCTGCGGCTCGCGCCGATGCTGCGACAGGCGGGGGCTGAGCCCCGTGCGCGTCATCGTGTGCCACTGGTCACGATACCGGCCGGTGTTGAGGCGCAGGGGAAAGCGTGGATCAGCAGGCGCGGTAGAAACGAAACGCGGCGCCACCATCCGCGCCCGCCCGTCAGGCGTAGAGAAGCGCCCGCTCGCCACAGGCGCCGTTCCGCCCCATTGACGTGGCTCCAGCGCGTCAAAGGCCGCCCTGTTCAGCCCCGACCAATCGCGGAGGTTGAGCAGGCGCGAACCGTCATTTTCGAAGACCGTCTGCGCCGCATATTCTGCAAAAACGGCGGCCGCGCTGTCATAAGCAAAGGCGTCCGCAAAGCCCATGCGCCGCCCGACTTCGGCGATGATATCCCAGTCCGCCCGCGCTTCCCCCGGTGCGTCGAAGAAGCGTCGCTGGCGGCTGATAAGCCGCTCACTGTTGGTGACCGTGCCGTCCTTCTCGCCCCATGCCAGCGCGGGCAGCAGGATGTGCGCGTGTCGCGCCGTGTCGGTTTCCGCGATCACGTCGGAAACGACGACGAGGGGACACCGCGACAGCGCCTCTCTTACAAAGCCCGCATCGGGCATCGACACCGCCGGATTGGTCCCCATGATCCAGATCGCCTTGATCCGGCCGTCGTGCACCGCACGGAACATATCGACGGCTTTGAGGCCGGGCGCGGGGGAGATAGTGGGGCTGTTCCAGAAACGCCGGGCACGATCAAGACTTCCGGCCGAAAAATCCATGTGCGCGGCGAGCATGCTCGCAAGGCCGCCGACTTCACGTCCGCCCATGGCGTTGGGCTGCCCGGTTATCGAGAACGGCCCCGCACCCGGCTTTCCGATCCGGCCGGTCGCAAGGTGGACGTTGATGATGGAGTTGCCCTTGTCCGTGCCCTCGACCGACTGGTTCGCGCCCTGGCTGAACAGGGTGACGGTGCGCGGACACGCCGCGAACAGGTCGAAAAAGCGCAGGAGCAGGTCGGGCGCGACGCCCGTTCCGCCCGCAAGGTCAGGACGATCGACACTTGTCCAGAAGTCATCGGGGACGGACACATGGGCATCGAGATAGTCCTGGTCGATCAAGCCCCGTTCCCGCATCGCGAGAAGCAGCGCGGTGAACAACGCGACGTCGCCATCAGGGCGAATGGGCAGGTGCAGGTCCGCGCACTCTGCGGTCTCGGTACGACGCGGATCGATGACAACCAGCTTGGTTCCGCGCGCCTTCCGCGCCGCCTCGATCCGTTGCCAGATCACCGGATGGCACCAGGCCGTGTTGGACCCGACCAGCACGATCAGGTCCGCCTCGTCCAGGTCATCATACGAACACGGCACGATGTCCTCGCCGAATGCGCGGACATGCGCCGCGACGGCGCTGGCCATGCACAGACGGCTGTTGGTATCGATATTCGCCGAGCCGATGAAGCCTTTCATCAGCTTGTTGGCGAGGTAATAGTCTTCGGTCAGGAGCTGGCCCGATACATAGAACGCGACGCTGTCGGGTCCGTGCCGGGCGACCGCGTCGGAAAAGCCGGACGCGACGGCATCGAGGGCGGCATTCCAGCTTGTCCGCGCACCCCCGATCGCCGGATGAAGCAGCCGCCCTTCCAGGCCGACCGTCTCACCCAGATGCGTTCCCTTGGAACATAGCCGCCCCCGGTTGGCGGGGTGCGCCTCATCGCCCTTGATTGTAACCGACCGGTCGGGGCCGGCCAGCGCCTTGACCCCACACCCGACGCCGCAATAGGGACAGGTGGTGCGGACCGCAGGCATCGCGCTCAGGCCGCCAGCCCGAGCGCGGCGGCTCGCCCGATCAGGATGCGGCCGCCGTCGATCTTGACCGGGATAGTCGGCACGCAGCCGACGTCCTCGCCCAGGGCCTCCCCGCTTATAAGGCTGATGCGCCAGTTGTGCAGCGGGCACGCAACCGTCGTGTCGTGCACGATGCCCTGGGACAACGGCCCTTGCTTGTGCGGGCACTTGTTGACGAGCGCGTATACATCGCCGTTGGCGGTGCGAAAGATCGCGATTTCCTCACCACCCTGCACCGGCAGGGTACGCGCACCCAATGCCGGAAGCTGATCCACAGGGCCGATATCGAGCCAGTCAGCGGTGACCATCAGCGTCCTCCTACAACGGCAAAGGGCCGGATTTCGGCGATATGCTGGTGCAAATGAGCGTCGGCGCCGGCCGCACGCTCCGCCCAGGGATCCTTCTGCAAAAAGCTCTGCGCATAGAGGAAGCGGTTGCGAAGCGCTTCGCGTCCGACGTCATCGTCGACGATGCGTTTCTTGACGTAATCAAGGCCGACCCGTTCCACCCAGGGCGCCGTACGATCCAGATAGCGCGCCTCTTCCCGATAGAGCTGAATGAACGCCGCGCAGTAATCGAGCGCCTCCTGCTCGGTCGCGACCTTGCACAGCAGGTCCGTGCCGCGCAGGTGGATGCCGCCATTGCCGCCGACGTGCAGCTCATAGCCGCTGTCGACGCAGATCACGCCGAAGTCCTTGATCGTCGCTTCGGCGCAATTGCGCGGACATCCCGACACCGCGATCTTGAATTTGTGCGGCATCCAGCTGCCCCAGGTCATCTTTTCGGTCTTGATGCCGAGGCCTGTGGAATCCTGTGTGCCGAACCGGCACCATTCGGACCCTACGCAGGTTTTCACGGTGCGCAGAGCCTTGCCGTATGCGTGGCCCGATACCATTCCCGCCGCGTTGAGATCCGACCAGATTGCAGGCAGATCTTCCTTTCTGATGCCGAAGATATCCAGCCGCTGGCCGCCGGTCACCTTCACCATACGGGCGCCATATTTCTCGGCCGCGTCGGCGATCGCTCGCAATTCCTTCGGCGTGGTGACGCCGCCCCACATCCGCGGCACCACAGAATAGGTGCCATCCTTCTGGATATTTGCGTGCATCCGCTCATTGACGAAGCGGCTCTGCGGGTCTTCCTGATGGTCTGCCGGCCAGGCGCAGAGCAGATAGTAATTGAGCGCCGGGCGGCAGGAGGAGCAGCCGTCTGGGGTCGACCAGGACAACTCCTGCATCACCTGCGGGATCACCTTCAGCTTCTTTTCGAGGATCAGCTTGCGCACATCCTCGTGGGTGAAGCTTGTACATTTGCACATCGGCTTGTTGTCGCGCTCCCCGGCATAATCGTCGCCCATCGCGAGCTGGAGCAGGTTTTCGACCAGGCCGGTGCAGCTGCCGCAGCTTGCCGAGGCCTTGCACCCCGCGCGGACGGCATCGAGTGTGTGCGCGCCGCCATCGATGCAGGCCAGCACCTTGCCTTTGGACACGCCGTTGCAGCCGCAGATTTCCGCGTCATTGGAAAGCGCCGCAACGGCGTCAATAGGGTTTGCGGACGCACCCCCGCCGCTGGCGAAAGCCTGACCGAAGATCAGAGCGTCGCGGATTTCGCTGACATCCTCGCCTTTCCTCAGCAGGTCGAAATACCAGTTACCGTCGGCGGTATCGCCATAGAGCACCGCTCCGACAATCCGGTCGTCCTTCACGATCACCCGCTTGTAGATGCCCCGGGTGGCATCGCGCAGCACGATGTCCTCCGAGCCCTCACCGCCCGAAAAATCGCCGGCGGAGAAAACATCGATGCCGGAGACCTTGAGCTTGGTGGAGGTAACGGAACCCGTGTAACCGCTCGGCTGCTCGACGAGGGCGTCGGCAAAGCTCCGGCACATCTCCCAGAGCGGCGCGACGAGGCCGTAGACCTTGCCGTCATGCTCGACACATTCGCCGACCGCCAGGATGTCCGGGTCGCTCGTAACCATATGGTCGTCGACATGGATGCCGCGTCCGACCGCCAGGCCCGCATCCTTCGCAAGCCCGATCGACGGGCGGATGCCGACGGCCATCACCACGATGTCGGCCGGTATGTCGCGCCCGTCCTTCAGGCGTACACCCTCGACCCGGCCGTTGCCGTAAACCTCGGCGGTGTCCGCGCCGGTCAGGATCACTTGCCCGCGCCCTTCCAGCGCGTTCTTGAGCAGCCAGCCGGCCGCCTCGTCCAGCTGCCGCTCCATCAGGGTAGGCATAAGGTGGATGACGGTGACCTGCATACCCCGGAGCGACAGCCCATGAGCCGCCTCCAGGCCCAGCAGGCCACCGCCGATGACCACCGCATTCCCCCCCAGGTTTGCGGCGGCCAGCATCTTGTCCACATCGTCAAGATCACGGAAAGTGACGACACCCGGCAAATCCTTGCCCGGAACCGGAATAATGAACGGCTCCGAACCGGTCGCGATCAGAAGCTTGTCATACGCGACCTTGTGGCCGGAAAGGCTGGTGACGACCTTGGCCGCGCGGTCGATGCCGACGACGGGATCGCCCGAGATCAGTTCGATCGCGTTATCGTCGTACCAATCCTGACCGTTGATGATGATCTCATCGAAGGATTTCTCCCCCGCCAATACGGGGGAGAGCATGATGCGGTTGTAATTGACGCGTGGTTCGGCGCCGAAGATGGTGACGCGATAGCGTCCGGCATCCCGCGCCAGCAGTTCTTCGACCGCGCGGCAACCGGCCATGCCGTTGCCGATAACTACCAGATGGGGGGGGGAAACAGACATTAGATACGCACTCCCTGGATGGCGGCACCCCATGTGGTCCGCCAGCGCTTCTTGACTGAGGTAAGGCCGGCCAGCGCGATCAGCGCCAGCGCGGCGAAGACGAGGAAACCGTACGATGGCGAGCCGGTCCACTGCTTGGCGAGGCCCAGCGAAGAGGCGAGATAAAAGCCACCGACACCGCCACCAAAACCCACCAGCCCGGTCATGACCCCGATTTTATGGCGGAATCGCTGCGGCACGAGTTGAAATACAGCACCGTTGCCGACGCCCAGCGCCGCCATGACCATGAAGAACAGCGGGAACATGAGGGCAAAACTGGCCGGCGCGGCACTGATGGCCACGAGGAGGGCGGCTGTCACGACATAGACGACCGACAACGTCTTGATGCCCCCGACCCGGTCCGCCATCGCACCGCCGAACGGCCGCACCAACGATCCGGCAAAAACACAGGCGGCAGTCGCATAGCCGGCATGGATGGGCGTCATGCCCAGCTCTCCGGTAAACCAGATAGGCAACGAACCGCCCAGACCGACGAAGCCCCCGAATGTCACGCCATAGAAGAGGATGAACCACCAGGCATCGCGTTCGCTGAGCATACGGAAATAGCTGGCCACATATTCGCGAGTCGTGGTCGCGGCCGGCTGATGCGGGCTGTCCTTGACCAGCGCCATATACAGAACGAACACGATGATGAGCGGGATCAGGACAAGGCCGAGCACATTGTTCCAGCCGAATGCCTTGGCCAGCAACGGCGCGAACAGAGCCGCGAACACTGTTCCGGAATTGCCCATGCCGGCGATGCCCATCGCCTTGCCCTGGTGTTCGGGCGGATACCAGCGCGACGCCAGCGGCAGGGCAACCGCGAATGCCGCCCCCGCGAAACCGAGAATAACGCCCACCGCGGCCACGCCCGCAAGCGAGTCCACCCCGAAATACCAGGCGGTGAAGAGGCCGACGATAACGATGACCTGTCCGATCGCGCCGGTGATTTTCTGCCCGATGCGATCAACAAGGAACCCGTTTACCAGACGCAGGACCGCGCCCGCCAGGGTGGGAATGGCGACGATAAAGCCCTTCTCGGCTGGGTTAAGATCAAGGTCCTTGGCTATGATGGGGGCCAGCGGCCCCAAAAGGTTCCAGACCATGAAGGCGATATCGAAATACAGGAACGCCATTATCAGCGTTGGCCGGTGTCCCGACTGCCAGAACGGCTTGCTGCTCATTGAGACACTCTCCTGAACATTTGAGGGAAATGGGCTTGACGCCCCTTTGCGTTGCCTGCTCCCATCGTGCGCGGACGCGTATGAGGGGGAACGGAATGAGACCGGAAGGTATGCTGCTTGTTTCGGGCGGGGCCGCCTCGGAACAAGGTATGCGGCCCGACAACCAGGATTTCGCCGGTTTGTACCTCGGAAGCGAGACGGAGCGCTGGCGTCACGGCCTGGTCGCCGCCGTCGCAGACGGAGTTGGCGGCGCCAAGGGCGGCCGCATCGCCGCCGAACTGGCGGTGCGCGAGTTGATCGACGGCTATTACGCCCAGCCCGACACGATCGGCCCGGCGGCGGCGGTGGAGCGCGTTATGGCGCCGTACAATCGCTGGCTCGTAGCGATGGGACGAACCGAAACGATGGCCCACGCATCGACCACTTTTACCGCTTTGGTTCTCAAAGCCCGCAAGGGTCATGTCTTCCACAGCGGAGACAGCCGCGCGTGGCATTACCGCGAAGGGCGGCTGAACCTGCTGACCCGTGACCACACCCGCAGCAACCCTGATGAACGGCACATTCTTTTCCGCGCGCTCGGCATAGAAGAGAGGCTGCGGCTCGATCATCATGAGATCGCGCTTGCCCCGCACGATCGCCTGCTGCTGACGAGCGATGGCGTTCATGGCAGCCTGCCGCCCAAACGCCTCGAAAAGCTTCTGGGTGCCCGCAATTCGGCGGAAACCGACGCCCGCGCGCTTGTTGAGGCCGCGCTCGCCGCAGGCAGCCAGGATAACGCCAGCGCCATAGTACTCGACATCGTGTCGCTTCCCGCCGTCGATCACGACAGTGTTGCGGGCGATATCGCGCGCCTCCCCATTCTCCCCCCGCCCGCGGCAGGGGAAAGCGTTGATGGCTACAGGCTGGATCAAATGCTGGCCGACGGTCGATACACCCGCCTGTTCAAAGCCACCGACACGATCGGCGGCCAGGAGGTTGTGATCAAATTTCCAAAGCCCGCGCTGCTCACCGAGGCTGGAGCACGCCTGGCCTTCGCGCGGGAAATGCTTGTCGGCAGCCGGGTAACGAGTCCCTTTGTCGGGGGTGTGATCGCGGTTCCCGAGGAACGCCAGTCGCGCCTGTATGGCGTACAGCCCTTTTACGAAGGCGAGACGCTGGAGCGCCGCCTCGCCGCCCCCATGAGCCTTGCCCAAGGCCTGGCCATTGCAATAAAGCTGACCCGCGCCGTCGCGGCGCTCCACCGGCTGAACATCATTCACAGGGACATCAAGCCCGAAAACGTGATCCTGACGCCCGACGGCGGACTGAAACTGATCGATCTGGGCGTGGCGCGCCTGCCGCGAGTCGACGAATTCGCTCCCAACGAGATTCCCGGCACGCCCAGCTACCTCGCCCCCGAAATGTTTTCCGGCAATCTGGGCGACGAGGCCACCGACATCTTCGCGCTGGGCGTTACTCTGTGGCGTATCTTCGTGCGCACCTACCCCTATGGCGAGGTGGAGGCTTTCAGCCGACCGCGCTTCCGAAAGCCGGACGCGCCCAGCAAGACGCGGGCGGAGCTGCCCGCATGGCTCGACGCCGCCCTCCTGCGGGGTGTGGCCGTGGAACCGAGCGAGCGTTTTGGCGATGTCATCGAACTGCTGCGAACGCTGGAGGGTGGAGCCGCGCAGAGGCGCGTGGACTTGCGGCCGGTGCCCCTGATCGAGCGGAACCCCGTGCTCTTCTGGCAGATGGTTGCGGCTGTTCTTCTGGTGGCGCTGATCGTGGCAATTGTTCACCGGCAATAGCCCGGTCACGGTCGCGGGCGTGGGACGGGCGGCACTTGCGCTCCATCTCCTTCCTGCACTTTTCGATTCGGTTATCGCCATAGCCCAAAACCAAAAAGCCGCACGGCCGAAACCATGAGGTCCCAGCCAGCGGCGCCGTTGCCTTATTCGTTGATGAAGCAAGCCCCATGCCACGTCATTGTAGCCAGGGACTCGACAGGATGCCGGAACGTCGTTGCCCCGGCATGTGAGCTGCCTATGTCCCAGACCTTGCCCGCCCCGCAAGCGAAAATTTTGCACCGCACAACAACGAGGCAGCCGGTCTAGAATCTGCCTAAATATTGGGCGGCCCGCCCTCCGCACCTTGGCGGTGCGGAGGGCTGCCTGGGGCATTGATTTAGTAGGCCCACTCAAGCTGGACCCAGAATTTGCTGGTGTCCACGCCGAAGCCCTTGGCGTCGTAGTCGGCATATTTGAAAAGAAGCGAAGTCTTCCAGACCTTGAAGCCCAGCGACGCGTTCCATTCGCCGCCATAATCGACATCGCCGACATCGCTCTGGAAGTCGTGATAAATGACCGCTGCGTTCAATCCCGGCAGCGCCTTCACCTGCGGGAACTTCGCGGCCAGACCGACATAGATATCCTGCAAACCGGCGGCGGGCGTGGTCAGGAACAGGTCAGCCCAGCCGTTGAACTTGTGCAGGGTGGCCAGCGGCGTCTGAAACGCCGCACCGTTGTCGGAGCCGAGCAGCTCGTAACCGCCCGTCACGGTGTAGTTGCCATAGCCCAGACCAGCTTCCGCAGCGATATAATCGGCCGAATAGCTACCCGGATTGAGCTTGTAATCGGACTGCGTGGCGTAGCTTGCGGCAAGGTTCAGCGTTGCCTTGGGGGCCAGCTTGAACGCAGCCGTCGCCCGCGCGCCATAGGTTTGCGTGGAGGTGAGCGCCACCGGCTCTTTCGCGTCGAAATCGAGCAGATAGGAAAAGGCCTTGACCTTGACCGGACCCAACGCAGCGGCCGCGCCCAGGAAGAGGAACTCACCGCTATAGGCCTGGCGCCGCCCTGCATCGATACCGAAGATGGTGCGTTGCGACCAGCTGTAGGTTCCGTCCAGCGTGACCGGTCCGAGCGTCGCCTCCGCGCGTACCGCATCGAATGTCTGCTCATTCTGGCGCCAGCCGACCGAACCCACGAAGCGCTGATCGTCAAGGTTGATGCGCTGCCGCCCGCCCGTGAGCGTCATGGCCTTGGACTTGTACTGGATCTGCGCGCGATTGAGCTCGATGTTCTCGGGGTCGGCGATCACACCCAGTCCGTCCTTGCCGAATCCGGGAAAGGGAAAGGCGTCATAGTCCTTCTCTATGCCGAGCGTCCCTTCGCCCTCGACCAGCACGGAAAAGCCGCTGCCGGTACCGAGAGTGATGCCGGGGCGCACGCGAACCGTGACCGCGTCGCCATCCTGAAGCGGCGCCGGACGGGACACGTTCTCGTAACGCAGCCGCGCGTCGATGCTGGGCGTCAGCGTGAGGCCGCTGCCGACCGGGAACGACTTTGCCGACACGGGCGACGCCGCCGATGCTGCCGCCACTGCGGCCAGAAATACCAGACCCTGATTTTTATTGAGCATAATTCCCCCTTTTTGTCCTGAAGCTTTTCCTCCGGACATCCTCCACCCTTTTGCTTGATGCGTACTGTCAGGCCGCTCGCGCGGCGGCCGGATTGCGGTATCGTTCGTGCAGGAAATGCACGACGTCGTGCCGCGCCGCCGCGTATTCCGACGTGTCGATCACCTCAAGACGCTGGCGCGGCCGCGCAAGGTTGACCAGCCTATCCTCCCCGATGCGCGCGGCAGGGCCGTTGGTCATCATCACCACGCGGTCGGCCAGCAGCACGGCCTCGTCCACGTCGTGCGTGATCATCAGCACCGTGTTGTTGAGCTCCGCCTGCAGCTCCATGACCACGTCCTGAAGCGCGGCGCGAGTGAGCGCGTCGAGCGCGCCGAACGGCTCATCCATCAGGAGCACGCGCGGGCTCATCGCTATCGCCCGGGCGATGCCGACGCGCTGTTTCATGCCGCCCGACAGCTCGCCGGGACGCTTGTTCGCCGCGTGACCCATCTGGACCAGCTCCAGATTGTGCATCACCCAGTCCTTGCGTTCGGCCTTCGTTTTGGCGCGGGCGGTTTTGTCGACGGCCAGCCTGACATTCTCCTCGACCGTCAGCCAGGGCAGAAGCGAATGGTCCTGAAAGACCACCGCGCGGTCGGGGCCGGGCGCTTCCACCACGTCGCCGTCCAGGAAGATGACGCCGCGCGTCGGCTTCGTGAGACCCGCCACCGCATTGAGCAAAGTCGACTTGCCGCAACCCGAATGGCCGATGAGGGCGACAAACTGCCCCTTGTCGATCGAAAGGTTGATCGTATCGAGCGCACAGAAGGTGCCGCCCTTGGTCGGGAACTCAACCGTTATGTCCTCAAGGGCAAGATAGCTGCGCTGTTTCATGTGCATGTCCTCCTTGGGGTTTCAGTCCACGCGGCCGATCAGGCGGCCGACCATGCCGACCAGCCGGTCCAGCGTGAACCCGACCAGGCCGATCCACACCAAAGCGACGATGGTGTCTGTCAGAAGCGAGCTGTTGTAGCTGTCCCATATGAAGAACCCGACGCCCGTGCCGCCCTGCACCATTTCGGCGGCGACAATAGCGAGCCAGCTCATTCCGATGCCGATGCGCAGGCCGGTAAACATGTGCGGAACCGTCGCCGGCAGCATGATGCGTACGAAATATTCTACCGGGTTGAGCGCCAACACCTTGGCGACGTTGCGATATTGCTGCGGTATGTTCTGGACTCCCGCCGCAGTGTTCAGGATCACCGGCCAGATCGAGGTAATGAAGATCAGGAACAACGCCGACGGCTGGGCCTGCTGAAAGATCGCAAGACTTATCGGCAGCCATGCCAGCGGCGGTACGGTACGCAACACCTGAAACAACGGATCGAGCGCGCGAAACGCCGTACGGCTCTGGCCGATCAATATGCCCAGCGCGATGCCCAGCGCGGAGGCAAGGCTGTACCCGATCAGCACGCGGCTGAGGCTGGTCAGCACGTGACCCGCGATGCCTACGTCGCCGCCGTCCTGAATGGAGAAAAGACTGTCTCCGCCAAAGGTCACTCCCTTGAAAGGATGGACGATGACCTCCTTGCTTTGCTCCCACACCTGAAGAGGACCAGGGAACGACGAGTCCGGAGAGCTGCACAGCGCCTGCCAGAAAACCAGCAAGGCAGCGACCATGATCGCAGTAGGCAGCGCTGACGCCGCGAATGCCTGGGCCTTGAGAAGGAACGGGTGAGCGGACTTCGGCATGGGGGGAAGCTTCCGGCGGGCGATGGCTTCCTCGGGATAGGGAACGACCACCGCGGATTTTACCGTGGACATTCCTGTCGACGGCCTGTCGCCCGATGCCGCTTTCGCGTTGAGATGCGATGCCATGTCAGGATTCCTTCGGGTCAGACGCGCTTGATCGCGAGGCTAGCGAGGTAGGCCTTGGGGTTACCGGGATCGAAAGTCTTGCCGTCGAAGAATTTTTCGACGCCGCGGCTGTCACCAGCCGGACCCTTGCCGCCAATGGCACCGGCAGCCTTGCGCCAGATGTCAGAGCGGTTGACCTTGGCGATGACAGCCTTGGTGTTGAGGTCCATGGGCAATTTGCCCCAGCGCTGGTTCTCCGTCAGGAACCACAGTTCGTGGCTCTTGTACGGGAACGACGCATAGCCGTTGAAAAACTTCATCTTGAACGGCGCGTTCTTGAACACACGGCCATCGCCCATGTTGAAATTGCCGGCCAGGCGATCCTGAATGTCCGTGGCCGGAACCTTCAGCCAGTCGCGGCCGCCGATGGTCGTGGCCAGCTTTGCGTTGTTCGCCGGGTTGTCGCACCAGCGCTGCGCCTCGATGATCGCGGCGGTGATGGCGACGGCGGCGCGAGGATTCTGCGCAACCCAGTCCGCTCGCATCGCGAAGCTTTTCTCGGGGTGGTTCATCCACATCTGGCCGGTCGAAACCGCCGTGTATCCGAGGCCCTGGGCGATGAGCTGATCATGCCAGGGTTCGCCGACGCAGAAGGCTTCCATCGTGTTGGCCTTCATGTTCGCCACCATCTGCGGCGGCGGGATCGTGATCAACTCGACATCCTTGTCAGGGTCTATCCCGCCGGCGGCCAGCCAGTAGCGGATCCACATGTCGTGGGTGCCGCCGGGGAAGGTCATGGCCATCGTGATCTTGTTGCCCGCCGCCTTCCGCTTGGCGATGATGCCCTTCATCTTCGCCGCGTTGAGGTCGGCCTTGGCGGACAGATATTCCTTTTCAACCGAAATGCCCTGGCCGTTAACATTGAGGCGGGCGAGAATGTTCATCGGGGTCGCCTTGCCGATCGTCCCCAATGTCAGGAAATATGGCATCGGCGTCAGGATATGCGCGCCATCAATGCCGCCACCCCCCGCGCCCAGCACGAGGTTGTCGCGGGTCGCGGCCCAGCTTGCCTGCTTCAGCACCTCGACATCGGGCATTCCATATTTCGCGAACAGGCCGAGTTCCTTGGCGATGATGAGTGGAGCCGCGTCGGTAAGCGCTATAAAGCCGAGCTTCGCGCTCTTGGTCTCCGGCCCCGGACCGGCCGCGAACGCGCCGCTTGGGAACGCCTGCTGCACTGCCGTCAGAAGCGCGGTCGTGCCAGTCACCTTCAACAGTCCGCGACGATCTATCCCTGTTTTGTTGTCTTTCACGGTCATGCTCCCTTTAGAACGAACGGTGATCGCGGGAGTCAGCAGGGCATAAAAAAAGCCGCCCTGACGGACAGCCTCATGCATCCTCGGG
>DASULD010000170.1:0-9762 GCA_036278355.1 Sphingobium sp. | reverse complement strand
AACGGGCTTGGAGGCGGCATCGGCATCTATCTGGGCGGACGCCTGTCGGACGCGGCGGGATCGCGCAACCCGGCTGGCCGCGTCTGGGTGAGCGCCGCCGCGATGCTCCTGATGGTGCCAGCTGCACTGGTCCAGTTCCTGATCCCTTCGCTGACAGCATCGCTGGCGTTCGGATTCGTAGCGACCATGCTCATGTTCTTCTATTACGGCCCGATCATAGGCGTCCCGCAGTCGGTCGTTCCGCCCCGCATCCGGGCGCTGACCTCCGCCGTGACCCTACTCGTCTTCAACCTGTTCGGGCTTGGCCTGGGGCCGGCAGTGACGGGGTTCCTCAGCGATCATCTCGCGGCGGCGGACGGGATGCACGATACATCGCTGCGTTACGCGCTGGCGGCCGTGGTCCTGTTCTCGCTCGCGGGCGCCAGCGGCATCGCATGGGCATCACGCTTTTATGCGTCCGATCTCAGGAGGCAGTGACGATCGCGCGTCACGCGACTCATCCCACTGTCCGGCCATTGTCGATCACGATCTCCGCCCCGTTCAGCCGGATGGACTCGTCGGACACCAGGAACAGGACCAGATCGGCGACATTCTCCGGCTGGCCCTCATGCTTGCGGGCGGAATCGCGCAATTCGGGTGCGGCGAAACGATAGGCCTCGCGGACCATCTGCGTATCGTGCGAGCCGGGGAGAATGACATTGGCACGAACGGGATAGCCCTGCTGCTGACAATGGACGATGAGGCTGCGCGTCATGGAAAGCACGGCGCCCTTGGCCGCGCTGTACGCGAACACCGCCGGATTGCCCCGGATCGCGGCCACCGACGCGATGTTGACGATCGCCCCCGCGCCACTGGCCGCCAGTAGCGGCAGGCAGGCTTTGCAGCCGAGAAACGTCCCTTCCGCAGAAACTGCGTTCACGCGGCGGAAGGCCTCAAGCGAGGATTGTTCGACCGTTTCGAAACGGGCGATTCCCGCATTGTTGACCAGCGCATCGAGGCGGCCATGCACCTGCATGATCTTCGTCAGCGCGGCCTGCCATTGGGTTTCGCAGGTCACGTCCAGAGGCAGAGCCGTAGCTGCCGGAAGCGTGTCCGCGACCCGCTGCGCCTCGGCCTCGTCGATGTCCGCGACGATCACATGCGCGCCCTCGCGCGCCAGCGCTTCGGCATCGGCCTTGCCCAGCCCGTGCGCCGCGCCGGTTACGAGAACGACCTTCCCCTCAACCCTGCCCTTCGCCGCCATTGCCGATCCCTTCAGGCTGCAAGAGCGGCACGCGCCGCCGGTCCACCGCCATGAACTCGTGACAGCAGCAGCACGCGGCGCAGCCCACGACCGACCGCAAGTTCGTCCGTCACACCCATGCCGCCATGCAGCTGCACTGCCTCTTCCGCAAGTTTCAACGCGGCGTTTCCTATATACGCCTTTGCCGCCGTCACAGCCCGCACGCGGGCCTCCGTCTCGACCATGGCCGCTTTCAGAAGCAATGAGCGGGACTGCTCAAGCAAGATGTAGAGCCGCGCGCAGCGATGCTGCACGACCTGAAAACTGCCGATCGGCTTGCCGAACTGGCGCCGCTGCCTGACATAATCAACGGTCAGGTCGAGCAAGATCGCCATGGCGCCGACCAGTTCGGCGACGATGGAGAGGTCGGCAAGGGTGCGGGCCTCTTTCCACAGGCCCGGCGGCGGGGCGAGAGGTGCGGCCTCGGCAGCGTCGAAATGCACATTCGCCGCCATGCTGCCATCGACCAGACGAACCGGTGTCCGGCGAACGCCATCGCCCTGCGCATCGAGCAGCAGTAACTCGCCTGCCTCGGTCTCCACGACGAAAGCGTCGGCATCCATGCCGTCGCGAACAATGGCTGCCGGCCCGAAGAGCCTTCCGTCGATAAGTTCCCCGCCCGGCGCGAATGCAAGCAACGCGTCCCCCTGCATCAGCCTTTCGCTCCAGCGTTCGGCGGCGGGGCTGCCGACGAGGGCCCGGCCGCACAGCAGGACAGCCTCGGCCAGCGGGGTGATGGCAAGCGCGCGCCCCATCTCTTCCGAGACGATCATCACTTCCGCCGCCCCGCCGCCCAGGCCGCCGCCCTGCTCGGGCATCAGCAAGGCAAAAAGACCAAGTTCGCCCAACGCGCGCCAGTCCACGGGAGACATCGGCCCTTTCGCCATGGTCGTTGCGTCATACCGGTCAGCCAGAAAGCGGCGGACCATGTCGCGGACCATCGCCTGCTCATCGCTGAGGGCGAGGTTCATGGTTCAGAGCACTTCGATGATCGATGCGTTGGCGATGCCCCCGCCCTCGCACATGGTCTGGAGTCCGTAGCGCTGGCCACGTGCCCGAAGCGCGTGGATGAGCGTCGCCATCAGCTTCGTGCCGGTCGCGCCGAGCGGATGGCCGAGCGCAATCGCGCCGCCGTTGACGTTCAACCTCTCCGGGTCGGCGTCGAGCGCCTTCATCCACGCCATGGGGATCGACGCGAAGGCTTCGTTCACCTCGAACAGATCAATGTCCTTCATCGTCATGCCGGCGCGATCGAGTACCCGCCGGGTCGCGGGGATCGGCTCCTCCAGCATGATGACCGGGTCACCCGCCGTCACCGCCAGGTTGACGATGCGCGCGATGGGCTTCAGGCCATGCGCCCTGACGGCGGCTTCGGACGCGACGAGCACCCCGCTCGCGCCATCACAGATCTGGCTCGCGGTCGCCGCGGAAAGCGTGCCGCCCTCGCCCAGCAGCTTGACCGAACCGATCGACTCCAGCGACGCATCGGCCCGAACCCCTTCGTCGCGGTCGTGGATCGCCAGCTCCCCCTCCGCCGTGACGATGGGCACCGGCATGATCTCGCGGTCGAACGCGCCTGCATCCATGGCCGCTGCCGCCTTGTGGTGGCTGGCGAGGGCGAAATTGTCATGGTCGTCGCGGGTGAAGCCATATTTGTCGGCGATCATCTGCGCGCCCTGGAACTGGCTGAACATCTCCACGCCATAGCGCTTCTGGATCGCCTCCGAAAAAGGGTTGGCGCCGATGCCGCCAGCCTTGGCCAGTGTGATGGCAGATCCCATCGGCACGCGGGTCATGCTTTCGACGCCGCCAGCAATCACGAGGTCCTGTAGGCCCGACATGACCGCCTGCGCGGCGAAATGCACCGCCTGCTGGGATGAGCCGCACTGGCGGTCGATCGTCACAGCCGGCACGCTGTCGGGCAGGCTCGACGCGAGCACGATGTTGCGACCGAACGCGAAGGTCTGTTCGCCCACCTGGCTGACGCAACCGATGATCACATCGTCGATCGCGGCGGGATCGACACCCGCGTCGGCCACCAGCGCATCCAGCACCAGAGCGCCGAGATCGGCGGGGTGCCAGCCGGCAAGGCGACCGTTGCGGCGACCACCGGCGGTGCGGCGGGCGGAGACGATATAGGCTTCAGGCATGGTGCATCCTTCTTTGTCAGAGGCCGATCGCGGCCTTCGCGATGAGTGTGAGCTGAATCTCGCTGGTTCCGCCGAAGATCGACCAGGCACGGGCGTTAAGGTATCGGGCGGCCGCGACCTGCGCTTCCGGCGAACCGACCGGAGCGGGCATGGCGTCGCCATAAAAGGGGCGCTCGACAGGGAGTTGAAGGCCGGCCAGGCCAAAGGCATCGACTGCAAGCGCCTCGACCCCCTGCCGGATTTCGGACGCCAGCAGCTTGGTGATCAGGCTCCGTGGGTCCGGCGCGGCGCCATGTTCGATCTCGATCAGCGTCCGCAGCTCTGTCATCTCGAGCGCTTCGGCCTCCAGTTGGAGCCGGAGCGCGCGATCCGCCAGTTCGCCGGTCAGCGGCCCTGTCGATGTCCGCAACCGGGCAAGATCGGCCAGAAGGGCCGGCCCGAAGCTGGACCCGCCCCGCTCATTGTCCAGCAGGAACTTCGCGATCGACCAACCCTGCCCTTCGTCGCCGACGCGCTCCGATACCGGTACCCGTACTTCGTCGAGGAAGACCTCGTTCAACTCGTGGTCGCCCGATGCGCTGAGGATCGGTTTGACTGTCACGCCCGGCAGCGCCATGTCGATCAGCAGGAAGCTGATGCCTCGCTGCGGCTTCACATGCGGGTCGGTCCGGACCAGGGCGAACAGCCGGTTCGCGTGCTGCGCCTGCGTGGTCCAAATCTTGTGCCCCGACACGACATAATGATCGCCATCGCGCACGGCGCGGGTGCGCAGGCTTGCAAGGTCGGAGCCGGATCCGGGTTCCGAGAATCCCTGCGCCCATATATGCTCGCCCGTGCGCAGGCGCGGCAGATAATGGTCCTTCTGCGCCTGGGTGCCAAAGGTGTAGAGCACCGGCCCCACCAGCTTCAGGCCCATGCCGGGCAGGATCGGGGCGCCTGCCTCGGCACATTCCTTCTCGAAGATCCAGCGCTGGATCGGCGTCCAACCGGGGCCGCCCGCATGGTCCGGCCAGTGATAGACCAGCCATCCCTTCGCTTCCAATATCGCCTGCCATTCGCGTGCGATATCGGGTTCGGCGAAGACACCGGATGTCAGCGTGGCCCCGCGCCGCAGTTCGGGCGAGAGCGAGGCGGCGAGGAAAGCACGAACCTCCTCGCGGAATGTGCGCTGTTCCTCAGTAAGCGCCAGGTCCATGGCGTCAGCGCTCCACGATCGCGACGGCGGACACGCCCGGCGCTCCATAGACATGGCTGTAGCCGAGGCGCAGCTTGCCTGGCACCTGCCGCGCGCCGGCCTGCCCGATCAACTGCACATAATTCTCGTAGACCTGCCGAAGCCCCGATGCGCCGATCGGCTCGCCGCAGGCGAGGCATCCGCCGTCAGTGTTGACCGGCAAGCTGCCGTCGATCCGCGTGCGGCCCTCGGCGATCCACGCCGTCTGCTCGCCATCCGCGCAGAACCCGTTTTCGGCCATGTGCATGATCTCGGCACCAACTTCCGTGTCCTGGAGTTGCGCAATGTCGATGTCCTCAGGCCCGACGCCGGCCATCTCATATGCCGCCCGAGAGGCAACACTGGTCGGTGAGCCGCCACGCTCGAGATCAAGCGCCGGCGAGAAGACCTCGAACGAACCGGGCGGCCGGGTGCGAACTGCTGCGGCACGCAACCGCACCGCCGGCAGGCCGAGCTCGCGCGCCTTCCTGCCACTGGCCAGCAACAGCGCCACCGCGCCCTCCCCCGGCGAGCAGAACATGAATTTGGTGAGCGGATCGCTGACCATCTGCGAAGTAAGGATAGTGTCGATGTCCACCGTTTCGCGCCGCCAGGCATGGTCGGCAAGAACGCCGTTGGCGAACGCCTTCTCGGCGACTGCACCCAGTGTGTGCGGGGTGATGCCGTAGAGGCTCATGTAGCGCTGGATCTTCATGGCGAAGAACTGGGTAGTCAGCATCAGCCCGGTCTCGCCATACCAGTCCGGTAATCCCCAGTCCGCCGGCAGCGGCGAAAAGGAGCCGCGGGGGTGCTTGTCGAAACCGACGGCAAGACCCAGATCGAACTCGCCGGACTTGATCGTACTATAGGCGCCGAACATGGCCGAGCCGCCAGTCGCGCACCCGTTGGCGACGTTGATGAAGGGGATGCCGGTAAGTCCCAACTCCGACACCATCGTGTCCGCATTGCCGGCGGCGTCCGATCCGCCGAACGCGAACTGCACATCGCGCCATGCGAGCCCCGCGCGTTCGAGCGCCTGGCGGACGGCGAAGACGCCCTGCTGAAGGCCCGAACGGCCGGGCGTGCGGCCGAAAGGATGAATTCCCGCGCCAACGATGAAGACGTCTTCGCTCATGCCGCGAGGCCCCTGTCCGGCGCGAAACCAAAGCTGGTCCGCAGTGTGCCGTCCGCCAGCAGGAAGGGCAGCGGCACGATCCGCATCGCCATGCCGATTTCCAGATCGTCGAACGCCGCATCCACCAGGCGGCCTTCGACGATCAGCGCCCCATCCAGCTCCACATAGCCAACCGCATAGGGCTCGAACGCTTCCGGGCCGGCATAGGGCGGCGACTTCGGTCGGAAACGCTGGATAGTCCACGACCACAGCCGGCCTGTGCGTGGCAGCACAACGCGGTCGTAGCGCGGGTCGTCTTCCGGCCGCGCCGGAAAGCAGAAGCGATGGGTTGCCCGCTCTCTGGAGGCAAGCAGGGCAATACCGTCCGCGTCGAGGCAGATGAGGTCATCGGCTATCGGAACGGGCAGGGTGTCGGGCATCGCTGATCTCCTTCCGAAGACATAGCGCCCGACCGTTCGGTCGGCTTCTGACCAATGCGACAGGGGCTAGTTTATCATGCCCAGAAAGCCGAGCTGCGCCGCCTTGAACATCGTCTGGTCGCGGTTCACGGCATCCAGCTTCACCGATGCCGATCGGATATGGAATCGAACCGTGGTGCGTTGCAGGCCCAGGATGATTCCGATTTCCTCGTTCGTCTTCCCGGCGGCCGCCCACCGCAGGCACTCCACTTCCCGCTTGGTCAGGGATATGCTGCCCAGACCGGGGCGCGCCCGCGCCGTCACCTTGACATAGCTTTGCACGAAGGCCCGCGCGAGCACGGCCAGCGCATCGGCGGCACAGGAATAGGCATCGGACAGGTCATTGGCCTCTGGCTCGGGCGAGAGAAAGCTGGCCGCGCCGATTTGCCCGAATGGCAAATGGATCGGAACCACGATCGCGGCGGCTGTCATGGCGCGGATGCGGAAATCGTGCAGGTCGATCACATCGAGCAGCGGGTTGGGCAAGCGGGTGCGAAAGCCGTGCGCGTTGCACCAGAAGGGCTCAGCCTCCACCCGGCAGGCGTGCACGATGGGCGAGGAAAGGGCAAGCTGAGGCACATCCCACCAGCGCGACTCCTCACCGCGAAATCCGAACACCTCGCTGGCGAGCACCGCCCCATTACCGTCGCGCATTGGTTCGCGGGAGGCCACATTATGCGTGACCGCCGTGCGCAGCCCGTAGAGGTCCGCTACCGCGTCCCGAAGTTGCTCCGCCGCCGGTCCAATGCCCGCCGGCTCTGAAAAGCGCACCGCGTCTATCATTGCGGGAGACGGCATCGTGCGGGAACAGCCGGCTTCGGACATGGTCAGCGGCCCTTCAGGCTCAGCCCCTCGAAAAAGGGCTGGCAGATCGCGTCCGCGACGTCTTCGGGTGACCTGCGCTTGGCCAGACGCGGATACCATTTATAGGCCCAGTTGCACATGCCGAGGAAACCCAGAGTGGTCAGTTCCGGATCGCAAGGCCGGAAATGGCCATTTGCGATCCCCTGCTCGATGATGCCGCGCACCCGCTGCAGATAGGCGTTGCGCTGCGTCCGGATATGGTCGCGCATCTTGCCTTCCAGATCTTCATAATGGTCCATGAAAGCCCGGACATACCCCGGATGCTCCGCGATCTGCCGCAGAATGTCGACACAGGCGGCGCGCAGGCGGCCCAGTGGATCGTCCGATCCCCCTTCCCCGTCGAGGCCCGCGAGCAGCGCGCTCATGTGGGCGTCGTGCATCGCGAAGAGGATGGCGTTCTTGCTCGGAAAATAATGGTAGAGCGTTGGCTTGCCAAGGCCCACCTCATCCGCCAGCATCTGCATCGACGCCTTGTGATATCCCACCCGGTCGAACAGCGTCGCGCAATGTCTCAGTATCTCGTTGCGCTTTTCGTCATGCGCCTCGGTCGTCTGCCGTTTCTTTGCTACTTCTCGTGCCATTGTTGGGTCTCTACCTCTCACAAAGGTAAGTCGACCGTCTGGTCGGTTCCTCCTACGGAATACGACTGGATGACAAGAATGCAAGCGCGAGGGAGCGGACAATGCAACTGGAGGGAAAGACAGCGCTGGTCACGGGGGCGAGTTCGGGTTTGGGCCGGCATTTCGCTCGTCTGCTGGCGCAGGAAGGGGCAAGGGTCGTCGTAGCGGCGCGCCGAGTCGATGCGCTCACCGCTCTCTCCGATGAGATCGGGCGGCAGGGCGGCACATGCATTCCCGTCGCGATGGATGTGACCGATCCGGATTCGGTCGCGGCAGCCTTCCAGCAAATCGAGCGCGACCTTGCGGCGCCTCTCTCGATCCTCGTCAACAACGCAGGCGTAGCCCACACACGCGCGGCGCTCGATCTCAGCGCGACCGAGTGGGCGCAGGTCCTCCAGCCCAATCTGACCGGAGCATTCCTCGTGGCTCAGCAGGCCGCGCGCATGATGCGCGGCGAAGGCGGGACGATCGTCAATATCGCCTCGATCCTGGGGGAGCGCGTGTCCAAGGGGCTGGCCGCCTATGCCGCCAGCAAGGCCGGCCTCATCCAGTTGACGAAGGCGCTTGCGCTGGAATGGGCGGCATTCGACATCCGGGTCAACGCGCTCGCGCCCGGCTATATCGAGACGGACCTCAACCGGGACTTCTTCGCATCCGACGCAGGTCAACGACTCATCTCGCGCATCCCGCAGAAGCGACTCGGCCAGATGCACGACCTGGACGGGCCGCTCCTGCTGCTGTGTTCCGACCAGTCGCGCTACATGACGGGCGCGGTCATCGCGGTGGATGGCGGGCACCTCGTCAGCGGTCTTTGAGGGCTGGTCGCCCTTATGCATCCATCGCGGTTGCGCCGATGACCCAGGCGGATAGGCCGGCGGTCGGCACGGCGCAGATGACCGCTTCGGCCACCGCTTCCTCGCTGGCGCCGGCGGAGCGCGCGCCCTTCATATGAACGGATGCCCACGCGCTGTAATCGGCGACCAGGACGGTGACGAGCAGGAGTTCCGCGTATACAGGCCCCAGCGCCGTCCCCGACAGCGTCCCCTCGCGCATCAGATAATAGGCGTCGGCGCCAAGAGGCTTGACCTCGAACAGCTTGCCCAGCGAAGGCGGCATGGTGCCGAAATAGTGAAGGAAATTGGCCTCCGCTGCGCCATCTTCCACGACCATGTCGTCGTCGGGCCAATCGGGATCAGTGGCTTCCGGGTAAATCTCGCGAAAAAGATCATGGAAGCGCAGCGACGCCCCTTCGCCGCGCACGCTCGCGAGGATTGCGATCGCAGCACCGGCTTCCGCCTGAGTGAGACCGGCCGCCCGGGCTTCAGCCAGTTCCCGCGTCGCGAGCTCCCGATAGCCCTTCATCGTGGCGGCACAGGCGACGAACAATCGCTTCACCCTGGCAGGGACAGCTCCATCGGTATCGATGATCGTACGCCAGCGACGAAATCCCGCGACGGTCTTCGGGGCGTCGCGACGCAGGCGGCCGAGACTGGCGAGCGGGGGAAGAAGATCAGTCATCGTCTCTCCGATAATGAATGGACCGTCCGGTCGGGTGAGTATGGCTATGCCGCTTCGCGATCGCGGTCAACTTCTGATAACGAGTTGACGTCCGACCGGACGGTCGATTACATCGCGTCCTTGTACAGGGTCGATCCCGGTTCGGCCGATGCGAGAGGAGCGTCCCCGGATGAAAGACTTCAAAGGCAGGACAGCAGTCATTACAGGGGCCGGCAGCGGCATCGGCGCTGCGCTCGCCCACCTGGCGGCGCGGGAGGGTATGAACCTTGTCCTCGCGGACATCAACCTTGCCGACCTTGAAGCGGTGGCAGGCGTCATCGAAAGTTCGGCAATCGCGCTTCACAGGACCGACGTGGCCGATCCGGAGGCGGTACAGGCTCTGGCCGATCTTGCATGGTCACGCTTCGGCGACGTATCCCTGCTGTGCAACAATGCCGGTGTCGTTCCCGGCGGACGCCATCGGCTCGTCTGGGAATATGCGCTAGAAGACTGGCGCTGGGCCTTCGGCGTCAACATGGAAGG